>DSDF01000127.1 GCA_011048835.1 Methanoculleus sp.
CTATATACTTTCCAGGCATTCGGGGAATTTCGCCATCCGGAACCGTGATTCGAACGATGGGGTGGGGGAATGGCCCGCGGCAGGGCGGATGCCGGTTGGCTGCCGGACAACGCGCAGGTCCGTCATGCGGCGATCGACCGCACGCGTCGGGGGCCGGGAGTACTCACGTACGGATCACCTCTCCCCCGCACACGGTGAAATAGTGTCACTTTCCCGGTACCACCAGCCTTATCCCTCCCGCGGGGAACATTTTTTCTGCTCACCGCCATACCGGTGCACCCATACAGTATCAGAGAGGCGAAAGGAGATGGAAGACGGACCACGAGGCGCAATTTTACAGCGCGATAAGGAAACGTATGCGATCGTTCCCCGCACCCCGGCGGGGATCGTCGCCCCGGAGGACCTCGAAAACATCGTCAAGGTCGTCCGCCGCCACGCGATCCCGGTGATCAAGATCACCTCCGGCCAGCGGATGGCCCTCGTGGGAATCAAGGAGGATGAGGTCGACAGCGTGTGGAGCGAACTGGGCATGACCGTCGGGGAAGCGACCGCTCCCTGCGTCCACTACGTGCAGGCATGCCCGGGCACCGCCGTCTGCAAATACGGCAAGCAGGACTCCATGGGCCTCGGTCTCGAGCTGGAGGGGATGTACCAGGACATGAACCTGCCCGCCAAACTCAAAATGGGGGTCTCCGGCTGCCCCCGCTGCTGCGGGGAGAGCTATGTCCGCGACATCGGGGTCTGGGGCTCAGGGAAGGGCTGGACCGTCATCTTCGGCGGCAACTCGGGCGGCCGCCCGCGTATCGGCGACGTGGTGGCGAAAGACCTCGACAAAGAGCAGGTGCTCGATCTCGTCAGGCGCCTGCTCGAGTACTACCGCAGCAAGGGCAAGCAGGGCGAGCGGACCGCCCGGTTCATGGAACGCATCGGGCTCGATACCCTGAAAGCCGACGTGCTGGCGTTCGTCCCCTACCTCCCGCTGGAGGAGACGCGGCCCCGCTGAACACCCCCTTTTTTACAACGGCGCAATGACCGCGGCGTGAGCGATCATCTTCCTGATGTACTGCTTCTGCACGCAGGTGATGAAGGGGAGAGTGATCACCACGGCATTGCGCACCCCGTTCTGCGCATAGATGATCATGCAGACCCGGTCGTCGGCGATGAAGATGTATTCCAGCACAAACTCCGTCCCCTCCACCGCGATGGGGCCTGCGAACACCCGCCGGAAAATGTGCTCCTGGAAGAACTCGCAGAACTCCGCGGGCGCGAGGAGGCGTGCATTCCCGAGGGGGCGGGGTATCCCCCGCCTGCCGTGCGGGAGGAGGACGTCCACCGGGTGGTGCTCCGCCGCACCGGCGATGAGACGGGCGAATTCCCCGAGGGTCCCGTAGTCCATGCAGACGACCGAGAGGTCGTCCCGGATGCCGTCTGCAAGCGCTTCCACGTGGCGGCGGATGCTCCACTCTCCTACCACATACCACAGGGGAGAGGTCTTGGCCCGCGCATCGAGGGAGAGGGCGTCGAGGTCCCGCACCGCATCGGTGGCCGCACGGTCCATCGCCTGTTTGAGCCGCTGGACGACAACGGCAGGCTCGAGTGGAATGTAGACGTGGGGGCTGCCCCGGCGGACGGTGACGAATCCCCGGTCGGCGAGCCCTTCTGCGATATCGTACACCCGGGGGCGGGGGACGCCGCTGACCGCATGGATCTGCCGGGCGGTACCCTCCCCGATGCCCACCAGGGCTGCGTAGACCCGTGCCTCGTATTCCCTGAGGCCCAGCGTGGTCAGGCTGCGGGTGAGGGATTCCATACCTGTTACTCTTGCAGTTACACCATAATTATACCCCTGCCCCGCCCACCTCTCGTACGCGAGAATTGCAGGAGACCACATGCATCTGCACACGATTTCCACGCGCCTGCACGCATTGTTCGGCCGCTCTACCGATCCCGCCCCGGTGTCCGGGGAGGTCCGTGCCCTCTTTGTCGATACGTTCGGCGAAGAGGGGCACGATGGCGACGCACCGGAGCATGACGCGCGCGACACGGGATCCATCGCCCGCGCCTGCGCCCGGATGGCCCGCGCCCGGACGAAACGCGATCTCGCCGAACTGCTCGCCGCCGAGGTGAAGCGCTATACGCTCAGCAATCTGGAGGAGATGAACGCTCGCATCGAGCACACGATGCGCGATCTTCCCGAGGGCTACCGCGAACGGCTTCGGCCGTTCGTGCGGGAGCAGATCTTCGGGGCCCACCACCGGCTGCTGGTGCTGGCATGCAACGGAGCGACCGCGGGGCTGCACGCAGCGCCGGATCCCGCCGCCGTCGCCTACTTCGCCATGGTGGAGGAGGCCTGCCGGGCCAAAGCGCGGGAGAAGGACCCGGGCTATCTCTACCTCAAGTACCTGCTCGCCGCATTCGCCATGTTCGTCGTGGAGGAGCCCGTCCACCCGGTGGGCACGCCGTTCCCCGGCGGCCAGATCGTGGACGTCTGGGACGGGACCTATCTCTGCCCGGTGCGGGAGATGGCCGACGACGTCCCCTACTCCCTCTGCCCCTTCTGCCCGGCGAAGCAGAGCACCGAGCCCACCTTCCCCTGGATGCGCGGGCAGCGGCGGGAACGGGAGCGGCAGGCGTGCCTTGCAAACTACTGGACCAACTACAAGGGCTAGGGGGATGCCTGCGTGCGCACCAGTGAAGTTCTCAGGACGCGGAGGAGGAACCATGAACGTGATTGAGGTCGCAGCGCTGCCCGTCAGCCCCACCCCTCACCGGGTGGACGCCCGCAAGGTCTACGATACCGAACACGCCACTGCGGTGGTGATCACGCTTGCGCCCGGTGAGGCGTTAAAAAAACACATCACACCTGTGGACGTCTTCTTCTCCGTACTCGAGGGGACCGGCATCGTCGAGATCGGCGAGGAGCGTGCAGAGGTCGGGCCGGACCACCTGGTCGAGAGCCCGAAAACGATTCCGCACCGGTGGATCAACGAGAGCAACCGCACCTTCCGGGTGCTCGTGGTGAAAGTCCCGCGACCGACCACGGAGACGAAGCTGCTCTGAGGACACAGCGGCCGTCGGGCCGATCCCACAGGCCACCGGGTTCGCCGGCGCGCCGGTGCACCCGGCGGCGCGATGATGACCGGCCCTCCCCGGCCTCGCTCCCGGCATCCTTCAGAGCAGGGTTAAAATAGTGGCCTGCCGTATCCCCGCCCATGCTACGCACGAAACGGATCCATGAAGAACCCTCCGGGGACGATGGGATCCGGATTCTCGTCGACCGGCTCTGGCCGAGAGGGATCTCGCGGGAGAAGGCCACGATCGACAGGTGGGAGAAGGACCTCGCACCGGGCACCGAACTGCGCCGGTGGTTCGGGCACGATCCGGCGAAATGGGAGGAATTCCTGCGGCGCTACCGGCCCGAACTCAAAGGATAGGAGGAGGCGATCGCCCGGCTCCGACGGGAGGCGGGCATGGGGACCGTTAGCCTCCTCTACGCCGCACGGGACGAGGAGCACAACAACGCGGTGGCGCTGAAGCGGTTTGTCGAGGAGGGGTAGGGCAGGCCGCAGTGCCGGCACCGTCGGATGATTGCACGAGAAGGCACCCTCCATGACCATGGAGAGCAACCGGATATCCTGCCACCATTCGGTCCGAAGCGACACCAAGCGGTTCAAAGCCGACGGGATGGCCCCATGCCCGCGTCCTGCTCCGGCAGGCGGCGCGCCTGCAGCCGGGCGGGAAGAGAAGAGTAGATACGCAGGAGCAGCAAAGGTAAGAAAAACGAGGCTGGTGAGTAGAAATGTCTCAAGAGAATAGGGCGGAATTACGGGGCAGGGTTCTCCGGCTGGCAGACCTTGTCGCCTACCAGGACGGAACCGTGGCAAGCAGGATGATTGTCAACAACCCGGCAGGGAGCATCACCCTGTTTGCGTTCGACCAGAGCGAAGGGCTCTCGGAGCACACCGCCCCCTACGACGCCGTGGTTACCATCCTCGACGGCGAGTGCGAGGTCTGGCTCTCCGGGGAGACGCACCACCTCCATGAGGGGGATACCATCATCTTCCCGGCCGACGCCCCGCACGCCCTGTCGGCGGTCACCCGGTTCAAGATGGCCCTGACCATGATCAGGGGGTGAGGGGAATGGCCGATGAGCAGGACGGGAGGTACTGCACGGTGTGCGGCGGGATCGTCCCGCAGGGCATCGAGATCCGCACCATCATCGTGGAGGGCAAAGAGACCGGCATCAACCACCTGGACCGGATCCTCGACGACGTTGCGGCGCTCGGTCTCCGGGACCCCGCACACATCGGCGAGGAGCTCCTCACGCGGGTGCAGGCCTGCAATTACGTGCCCACGAAAAAAGCCGACGCCTACCGGGAGGCCCTCCTGCGGGAGTACCGGGACCGGGCCGCAGAAGGCGGCGGGGGCGATTGAGATGTTCTCCCGCTGCCCCGGTGCCGCCAACCTGCGGACCCCCACCCTGACCATCAAGACGTGCCCGCAGTGCGGGGCGGAGGTGGAGATCTTTTCCAACGACATCGCGGTGACATGCGGCACCTGCGGGTTCGTCATCTACAACGATGTCAACTCCTGCATCAAGTGGTGCCGATATGCCGAGCAGTGCGTGGGGCCGGAGCTCTATACAAAACTGAAGCGTGACTGACGAGGGCAGGGGTTACTTTCCCTCTTCCTCGCCCTTCAGCCGCCGGTACTCCTGCTCCGCCATCCGCACCACGTAGGCCTGCCCGCGGAAGACGCTGATGAAATGGGCGGCGACGCCGATTCCCCACCCGAAGAGCATGAAGATAAACCACGGGAAGGTCCCCGGCCCTCCCGTCGCCCACCAGATAGCGATCACAAAAAGGTTCACCGCGATATAGATGATGAAATGGGTGTAAAACCCGGCTTTCTCCTCGGCAGTCTCCCGCGCCAGCTTCCTGAGTTCCTCGTCGGTCGGCATCGTCCTCACCGTATCCTGGTATTCATCAATCAGGATACGCCCAGATAAATCTCCCCCCTCGGCCGGGATGGGGGGAGCCCTCCCCCGGGATTCGGCGGCACCACTGCAGAGCGCACAGCCCCGGCGCAAAACGGCACGAGGGGAGGGGCCGTCTCAACCGCCCGCCTCCAGCACCTCGATCGCCCTCGCCGCTTTGGCCTGCAACAGACCGTCGCCCTGCTCGCGGAAGGGCCATATGGCATCCACGATGCCCGGCTTCCTGGTCGGCACCCGCATGCCGATGCGGGTGAGGCTGACGATGGACCAGCTCTTCACGAAGAGGTTGTCGTCCTCGGCGAGGAGATGTTCGAGGGTGCCGATGACCCGGTCGAGATCCTCCGGTTCCACCGGGATCTCCCCGAGGATAATGGCCATGTGCAGGCGCACCATGGGAACCGGGTCCGATCGGGCGAGGCGGGTGACGGTGGGGACGTAGTTGGCGAGGAGCTCGGGGCTGGCGTCGGCGATGCGTTCCAGGGCATGAGCGGTCTTGGCCCGGATGATGTCTTCCGGGTCCTCCAGCCCTTCGATGAGCAGGGGGAGGCGCCCGGGGTTCTCGAGGATCTCCCCGGCAACCTGTTCTGCATCCTTTGCGCTCGTGGGATCCCGGGTAATCCGCTGAAGCACGATGTTTTCACGAGGCATGGCAGGACCGGAAACGTCAGACACCATAAAGGTTGGGGGTATGCGCACCGCCGCCACCCGCCCACCGGCAAACCCCGAAATACCCCATTTCGTTCCGCCTGCGATCACCCTTCTCGAAACGATTATATTTCAATTCTATAACGTATTCATAAGCAAATTTCATTCAAATTTCAAAACGAGCGGTAAAAATTTCACCAATTTGAACTCGAATGGGAAAACAACGCCAGAAGCGATGATGGTTGATGAAAAAAGCCCCGAATTCAAAAAAACCCTCAAACGGCCACAGAAAACCGAACCGGGGGCAAAAGGCCCTCGGACCGGTCAGGAGGCTGGAGGAGCATGTACAGCCGGAATGGTGGCGGGATATTTTTTCCCCCCTCTACCTGAAGACCGACGGGGACGTGGTGGATGATGCGGCGATCACCGCCGGGAAGTCACCCACCTCTGCGGGGTGCTGGACCCCGCCCCCGACGCCCACATCCTGGACTGCTGCTGCGGGCAGGGGCGCCACACCCTCGAGCTTGCCCGCCGGGGGTATGCCGTGGAGGGACTGGACCGCTCCCACTACCTCATCCAGAAGGCCAGGGCGGCGGCCCGCAGGGAGGGGCTCGCCGTGCGCTTCCGGGAGGGGGATGCCAAGCAGCTGCCCTACCGCCCCGACACCTTCGACGTGGTGGCGGTGCTGGGGAACTCCTTCGGCTACTTCGAGACCGTGCAGGAGGACCTGCAGGTGCTGGACGGGATCCGGCGGGTGCTCAAACCCTCCGGCAGGATCGCGCTCGATCTCGCCGACGGGGGCTACCTGCGGGAGCACTTCCAGCCCCGATCCTGGGAGTGGATCGACACGAGGCTCTTCGTCTGCCGCGAGCGGGAACTCTCCGTGGACGGGCAGCGGCTGGTCTCAAGGGAGGTGATCTGCGACATCGAGAAGGGGGTGATCGCCGACCAGTTCTACGCCGAGCGGCTCTATACGAAGGAACGGATCACCGGTCTGCTGGAGAAGGCGGGGTTCTCCGACGTTGCCGTCCACGCCTGCGAGAGCCGCTCCACCCGCAACCAGGACCTGGGGATGATGGCGAGACGGTTCCTGGTGAGCGGGGTGGTGAAAAAGGCATGGACCCCGGTAAAACAGCGGGCGGCGGCGCGGGCCCGCCACGTCGCCGTGCTCATGGGCGACCCCCGGAAACCCGATCCGGTCAAACCCGACGGGACGTTCGACGAGGACGACTTCTCCACCATCGACCAGCTCAAGGCAGCCCTCGCGGGCATGAAAGGATACCACTTCTCCTTCCTCGACAACCACGACACCCTGGTCGCCGACCTGCAGCGCCTGCGGCCGAAGTGCGACTACGTGTTTAACCTCTGCGACGAGGGGTATGCCAACGACGCCCTCAAGGAGCTCCACGTGCCCGCCCTCCTCGAGATACTCCAGATCCCCTCCACGGGGGCGGGGCCGCAGGCGCTTGCCAAGTGCTACGACAAGTCCCTGGTGCGGGGGATCGCCCGGGAGCTGGGGGTGCCCGTCCCCCGGGGGATCTTCGTCCACCCCTGGGAACGGGTCTACGATGTGCCCTTCGGCTTTCCGGTGATCATCAAGCCCAATTGCGGCGACTCGTCCGTCGGCATCACCCAGAAGAGCGTGGCCTGGACGGCCGAGGAGCTGAGCAACGCCATCCTCACCATCCGCTCCCAGCTGGGAAGCGACGTCTCATTGCTCGTGGAGGAGTTCTGCACCGGCAGCGACCTCACCGTCGGGATCATCGGCAACCCCCCCGCCCCCTGCACCGTGCTCCCGGTGATCGAGGAGGACTACTCCTCCCTCCCGCCCGGGCTGCCCCGTATCTGCGGCTACGAGGCCAAGTGGATCCCCGAGTCCCCCTACTGGAAGCTCTCCTCGAAGCCCGCGGATCTCCCCCCCGAGACGGAGAAACTGATGGTCCGCTGCTCCCTGCTCCTGTTCGAGCGGATGGGGTGCCGGGATTACTGCCGCTTCGACTGGCGGCTCGACGCCGGGGGCGAGCCCCGGCTTCTCGAGGTCAACCCCAACCCGGGCTGGTGCTGGGACGGCCACCTTGCCAAGATGGCAAAGTTCTCCGGGATCTCCTATCCCGGCATGCTGAAAATGGTCCTTGCCGCTGCGGAGGAGCGGATGGGCATGGCCCCCGCGGTGGCACTGGCAGTGGGTGCGGAGCAGGTGCCGGTGGAGGCGGACTCCCTCCCCTGAGTGCGGCGGGTCGCCCGGACACCCGGAAACGGGGGGTGCGAAAGGGGCCGTTCGCCTCCCGGCAGGGGGGTCGGCTGCGCACCCGACGGTGGAGATAAATACGGCCTGAAACCGGCCCGATATACATATTAAACGCAGAATATGCCTAATATTAGAAATAAAGCCATTTTTACGGCTTATATTCGCATTGCTCATAAATACTCATCCCAAACCCGATTTTACAAAATAGACGCAATCCGATACGATTTTAAAATCCCATACACCCCCCGATCCGGGATCCAGCGATAATCGATTTGCGAAAGTTTTATAAATCGAATATAAGACCTTCTTTATTCAAATGACGGGATCTGATCACTCCATAGCCATATTCTTCGCCATATCGGCGGCGTTTGTATTCGCCGTGAGCATCCCCGGCTCCAAGAGCATGCTGGGAGGCGTGGCCCCCCTCATGCTCGCCGGGCTGCTCTACCTCGGGGCCGGCGCGGGGATAGCCGGGGTGCTGGGCGCGGCAGCTGCCGCCCGCAGGCCCTTCCGGGGCCCGCCCATCGCAAGGGCGGACCTGCCCTGGCTCGCGGGTTCGGTAATCATCGGATCGGTGGTCGGTCCCGTCCTGCTGCTGTGGAGCCTGGAACGGACGACCGGCACCACCGCCTCCATGCTCCTCTCCTTCGAAGCGGTCGCCGCCGCTCTCATCGCCTGCGTGGTCTTCGGGGAGCTGATCAGCCGCCGGGTCTGGATGGCACTGGGGTGCATCACCGCCGCCTGCCTCGCCCTCTCCTACGCCCCGGGAAGCGAGACCGGGGTCTCGCCCGGCGCCCTTGGCGTGCTCGCAGTGGCGGTGCTCTGGGGATTTGCGGCCAGCATCAACCGCCGCCTCTCCCGTTGCGAACCCGGAAGGGTGGTGGTGGTAAAATGTCTTGCCGCGGGCCTTGCCATGCTGGCGGCTGCCACGCTTGCCGGCGAACCGCTCCCCGCCGCCGGGACCGTCGCCGCGGCGCTCTGCATCGGGTTCGTGGCCTACGGGCTCTCCAACCTCTTCCTCCTGCGGGCGCTCCGGGGGCTGGGGGCCGCCCGCACCTCCTCCATCTACGGGATCTACCCCCTGCTGGGCACCCTGCTCTCCGTGGCCCTGCTGGGGGAGGTGCCGGACCTGCTCGCCTTCGCCACCCTGCCGGTCATGGCCGCCGGCGTCGTCCTGATCATCACCGAGAGCAGCACCGGGACGCCCGCGCCCCGTCCCGCCCGCTTCCCCCGCCTGCCTGCGCTGCCGCAGGCCCTGCTGCTCCTGCACCTCCCCGCCGTCCCTCACGGCAGCGCTGCGGCCGGCGATCCTCCGCACCAGGGCGAGGACGGCACAGTCGTGTGAGGATCGCGGTCGCTCTGTAAGGCCGCGTCAATTCTCACCACTCGCATCGGGCCCGCGTGACGGGAAACAACGGCGCCTTCCATTGCTCCGGTGCGCGTGAAAAATGGAATTCAGTCGAGGATGGCGAGCGAACGGCTCGCCCGCACCCGGATAATGGCGCTGGGGTCGTCGGCCAGCGGGCGGATCCCGGCGGCAATGGCCTCTTTGCGGTCCGGATTGCGTCCTGCGATCTCGGTGAGGCTGACGATGGCCCAGCGGCGGACGAGAACGCTCCGGTCATGGAGCATCGCCAGCAGGACTGAGACGTCCGCCTCCGGATCCGCACCCGCGTAGGGGATGGCCCCCAGGATCACGGCATAGCGCCAGCGGACCACGGGTGCAGGGTCGCTGCCGGCAAGCTCGATGAACAGGGCGGTGAGGGGGCGCACCAGTTCGGGGTCGGCGCAGGCGATCCGCTCCATGGCATGGGAGGTGCGGGCGCGGATGCGCTCGTCGGGATGGCGCATCCCTTCGGCAAGCAGGGGCAGGAGCGACGGCGTCGAGAGGACGTCGGCGGCAACCTCGCCGCTGGCGCCGTCCGGGCGGATATCCTCTGCATCAAGGCGCGCGAGCAGGGTATTCATGCCCTCATCCACGGCTGCGAACCTGCCCGGAAAACGCTGCTCCGCACCACAGGACGCACAGTGCGGCGACTGCAATCCAGCACGAAAAGCCCGGCACACTCCGGGCGGGAGCCTCGGACGTCGCGACGAGCTCGGTGCCCAGCATGTCCGCACCGGAGAGGTGCCATTCGGCAGTGGCGCCCTCGACGGCATCGGCATTGGAGTCCACGATCGCCCCGGGCATCTCCAGGTAGTAATGCACCACGAATGCCGTGGCCGTGCCCGACGCATAGGGGTCCTCTCCCCCGATCTTCGCACCACTCCTGCCGTCACCGATGACGTGCCGGTAGACGAGGTGCTCGCCCTCGCGGGTAACCTGGACGCCCGCAAGCTGGTCGGCGGAGAGATCGCCTCTGGCGGAAAACGTCATGACGACCTCACCGCTCTTCCAGTGCTCGTCGTAATCGACCGGGGCGGCATCCGCACCCGGCAGAAGCCCCCGCCCCTCGATCATCGCCCTCACCGTCGCATACCCCTCCTGGTGTGCCGATTCCTCGAGAAGCACGTAGGTGTCCTGGCTGGTGGTCACCTCGAGGCGGTAGTGGCTGATGGTCCCGTCGGCGTCCACGGAGGTATGCACATCAGCGGTCAGGCAGCCCGCAAGGCAGACCGCGACGGCGCAGAGGCCGAGGAGAACGATGATCAGGTGTGCTGGTTGTGATGCATGCATAAATCTCCCTGATCATCCTCTCCCCACACACGGGAAAAGAATTCCGATTTTTCTGCGATGAACCGCTGTAATATGGCGTACAAATGGAAATGACCGCAGGGAATCCCCGGACGGCGTACACGCTCAGGCTGCCGCCGGTATCCCCAGCACTGCGGGAAGGCCACGGCCCCAGGTGCGGATCCGCTCCCAGTTGCGATTGTCCTTCACCCGGTCCCTGCCCCCGAGGCGGACGAAGAACCCGACGACCGGGATGCGCCCGGGATCGAACCGCCCCCCGAAATAGGCCACGTCCAGCAGGTCGACGCGCGATTTCACCCCTTCCAGCGCTTTGTTGGCGTTCCTGATGTCATCGGGCCCGGGGTCGCCGAGGCTCGATCCGGAGACAAAGGCGGCGACCGGTTTTGCCTTCAGGGCCTTCGCGTGGCGCTCGACGAATTTCGGCATATCTTTCAGCAGGTTCCCGGCGTAGAGGGGGGCGCCGACGACCACACCGGCGTAGAGGGAGACGTCGGCCACGGTCCCCGCGGGGCGGACGTCCGCCTCGACACCTTCCTCGCGCACGGCCGCCGCAAGCGCCTCGGCGATCTCTTTCGTGGCCCCCTGCCGTGAAGCATAGGCGATCAGGATCTTTTCGGGCATGGGCAATCCGACAGGGTATGGGCGTTCTGGCTTATCAAAGGATAGGCTTGCGGGGCGGCGGGCGTGAGAACTGCCAGGGTGACGGGGGAGGAGCAAAAAAGGGTTAGTTCCTCCGGCAGCCACGCAGCAGCACCGCAACGGCACCGAGGGCGGCCAGGGGGAGGAGGAGAAGGGAGGCCGCCGCAGGGGTGGAGGCAGGAGCGGCCGGTGCATCGGCGCCAGTCCCGCCCTCGCGGCCAGCCGGTTCGATCGTCAGACCGGGCTCACGGAAGGAGAGGTCCATCAGGGCGGTCACCTCCATCTCCGTTCCATCGGGCAGCACGCAGACCGCACAGGAGTCGGCATAGATCCCCGCACACGTCCCGGGATCGGCCACCGTCCGGGTCTCATAGCCCATCAGGGCACAGTAGCCTGCTTCCCGGCCCGCGGTGCCCTGCAGGAACTGCCAGGCGTCCACGGGCTGGTTGCCGGGGAGAAGACAGGCGCCAATCTGGCCGGCATCGGTCTCATCAACCGCATAGGTGTAGTTGAGGGCGGTGCAGTAGACCGCCGCCGGGTTCATCAGCGCCGAGACGGCAAGGGGGAGCAGGGCTGCGCAGAGGATCGCTGCGCAGAGGAGCCGGCGCATCATCTACGCCACCCCCCGGACAGAGTAGGCCCAATCGAGGAATTCCTGGCCGATCTTGCTCTGGTAGCCGATCAGGCCGTAGCCCCCGTCCTGCCACCCGCCTCCCCAGCTGTTCTTCACGATCCAGCTATTCTGGGCGTCATCCCATCCGGTGAGCACCACGCAGTGCCACCACTCGCCTGAACAGACGGCGAGGGGGCCGTGGCAGAGGAGGTTGCGCTTCAGCTGGTCCCTGGTGCCGATAGAGGAGGCGTAACTATCGATGGTCCAGACCGCGTGGTTGTACGTGCAGACCCCGCAGGTCTGGGGCGATGAGCAGTGGCCGGCGAAGTTGCAGACAAGTTTCTGGTGGTTGGGATCGTCGGGCTTCGGATCGGGTTCGTTGTGCACGCAGTTCGTGGAGGTATAGGGGAAGCAGCTCTCCTCCACCACCCCGTCAACCTTCAGGTGGTCGAGCACCGATTTGATGCTCCCCCCCATGCAGGACCCCACGCCGGTAAAGCACGGGGAGACGTACTGCTGCTCGGCGAGGTTGAGGTTGAGCAGGGCGTTGTGCTCCAGGTTGTAGACGGCCTCCATGGCCCCCAGGGGCGCATGGGCGTAGCAGGAGCCGCAGGCCGCCTGGTCACGCACCGGCGTCAGCCAGTTCCGGCCCTTCCAGGTGCGGTAGTCGAAGGACGCCGGGAGGCCGGGAGCGGTGCAGGGGTTGCAGGAGACCGGGCAGGTGCCGCCGCAGTCCACATCCTCCTCGGCGCCGCCCCGAACCCCATCATCGCAGTCGCAGGCATCCCCAAGGCCGTCATTGTCGCTATCGGCCTGGTCCGGGTTGAACACGGTGGGGCAGTTGTCGCAGGCATCCCCCACGCCGTCCGGGTTGGGGACGGGCGCACATGCCTGGGTGTTGATGTCCGCCTGGATGCAGTGCATCTTCATCTCGCTGTCCTCCTGCCCCGGGTTCGCCACCGTGGGGCAGTTGTCCAGAATGTCCGGGATGCCGTCCCCGTCGGTGTCCTGGAGCTGGGGGATGACCATCGTGGGAGTGGCCGCCGGGGCGTAGGTGAATGCGGGCGTGGGCGTCATCAGGTCCATGTCAGGATAGAAGAGCGTGGGCACCGGGGTTGGAGTGGCCGTGGCGGTCGGGGTGGGCGTCACCAACGTCCGGGTGGGAACGACGAACGTGAGTCGCTGCCGGACGGGGGCGAAACAGTACTGGGGGATCAGGGTGCTGCGGTCGAGGGCAAGGTAGCCGCAGACCGAGTCGGTACACTGGTAGTAGCCATCCCGCCCGTATTTTTCGATGGCCGCCTCTTCCCGCATGCACTCGCAGGGGGCTATGCAGGTGTCAAAGGCCACGGCGGCCCCCGGCAGGGCGATCAGGAGCAGCAGCGCGATCGGGAGGAGACGGTGGCGGGCGGGGTGGCGCCACCATTGTGGTCGGGAAATGTTTCGCATAACGGTACACCTCATAGAACGGTTGAATAGAGTGAACGAGGGCGGGAAGGTATAAACGGATTGTGATTTGATCCCGAAACGGAAGGCACTGGGGACGTGAAGGAGGCAGCGCTTTGCCCTGATGCGGGGATTTTCCGAACCGGCTTTCTCTGCGGCGGCAAGGGGGAGGAGGAGGACGGAGCGGCCGGCATGGAGACGGGGGTCATACGCGGGCCGCCGGGGGATTCGGGGGTGGAGGATGCCACGGGTGCCGGTGGTGCCGCATGCGGAGCGACCATTTATTGCCGGATGCTGACCAGACACCTCCTCATCAATGACCCGGTATCGTGCCGAAGACGTGCGCGCCGCCGCCGCCGTGTTCGGCCTTGGCGACAGGGCGAGCTACAACGAGATCAGGGAGCGCTACAGCGTGTTGCTCAAACGCTGGCACCCGGACCGGGGCGGCGGCGATCCTGCCACCTGCCACGAGATGACCATCCGCATCGTGGCGGCCTACCGTATCCTGCACGACTACTGCACGAACTTTGAATTTTCTTTTGCCGAGGAGGACATCAGGCGGCAGAAGTCTGCCGGGGATATCTGGCAGGAGCGGTTCGGCGATGACCCCATCTGGCACTAGGCCATGGGAGGTCTTCGACCGCCATACCGGGGCATACGACCGCTGGTTTGCCGCCCACCCCCGGGTCTACGCGGAGGAGGTCGCGCTGCTGCGCCGGATGCTGCCGCCGTTCTCGCACGGCGTCGAGATCGGGGTGGGCACCGGGCGCATGGCCCTCCCGCTGGGCATCTCCCTC
>DSDF01000066.1 GCA_011048835.1 Methanoculleus sp.
GAAGGATGCATCTGAGATACTCTTTCAGTAGCGCGGGAGGGTGAGTGTATGACGTCAATTAGCGTAGCCGGTTCGGCTATCGGCCCTGCCCCCTACATCTATGTCACCACCCGCATGCGGGTGCGCAAATCCAAGCTCCTGCCCCGCGAGGAATACCTCCGGATGCTGAACATGAGCCTGCCTGAGATCACCCGTATCATAGAGGAATCCCAGTACAAAGCGGAAATCGATGAGTTGTCGCAATCGTTTTCGGGCATCGATCTCGTGGAGGTCGCCCTTTCGTGGAACCTTGCCAAGGAGTACCAGAAGATCCTGGCGATCACCCCCGGCAGGCTCAGGATGTTCCTGCAGACCTACCTTCGCAGCTGGGATATCCAGAACGTGCTCACCATCCTGCGGGGTAAAAGCCAGGGGATGCGTGTGGGCAAGATCAAGGAGATCCTGATCCCGGCGGGCTCGCTGGACCGCATCACGCTCGATCGCCTGCTCGCCGAGGAATCGCCCGAACGGGTGCTCGAGGCACTGAAGGGGAGAAGGCTCTATCCGGTGATCGAAAAGGAGTTTCCCGCGGCACAAGAGTCGGGAAGCTACGCACACATGGAGAACGAGCTCTACAAGGCCTACTATGCCGACCTGATCGAGACCGCACAAGCGGGCGTGAAGGGCGGGCGTGCGTTCCTCGAGTATATCCGGCTGGAGATCGACATCCGCAATCTCCAGGCGGCGTTCCGTCTCAGGCAGGGGCCGATCCCCGAGGATGCCTGGGAGATGTTCATCGAAGGAGGCGAGGTGAAGCCGGGCGAACTGGTCCGCCTTGCCGCTGCGGAAGCGCCCGATGAATTGATCGAGACGCTCCAGCAGAGGATCGGGGCTGAAACACTCGGCGGCCTGATTGACCAGATCCGGGGTGACGCACCCATTCACGAAATCGAAAATGCACTGACCCATCTTCGCCTCGACAAGATGACACGGATATCGAAGCGGCATGTGCATTCGATTGTCACGATTCTCGACTACCTGGAGAGAAAGCGCTTTGAAGTCATCAACCTCCGGGCCCTCGCCCGCGGGAAAGAGTCGAACCTGCCCACCGAGCGCATTCAGAGTTATCTGGTGATATGAGATGGAGATTGCGGTAGTCGGCAATAGCGAATTTATCATCGGGTTCCAGCTTGCGGGGATCCAGATGACCTATCCCGCGGATGACGATGAAAAACTGAAGGACGTGGTGACGAAGCTTCTCGAAAACGAGAATGTGGCTATTCTCGTGATCAAGGGCAGCGACATGCAGCGCCTTCCCCCCAGGCTCCGTTTCGCACTGGAAGAATCGGTGACGCCGACGGTGGTGGCGATCGGTGCCGAAGAGGGCGGGATGACGATGAGAGAGCGTATCATTAAAGCAATGGGTGTTGATCTGTGGAAGTAACACGAACAAAGGGAATTCTTAAGCGGATTGCCGGACCCGTGGTCACTGCGGTCGATCTTGATGCCCACATGTACGATGTGGTGAAGGTCGGCCATGAGCAGCTGATGGGAGAGGTCATCAAGATCCAGGGTGAGAACATTATCATCCAGGTCTATGAGGACACCGCCGGCATCCGTCCCGGCGAGCCCGTGGAAAACACGGGGCTTTCGCTGGCAGTGGAACTCGGCCCCGGCCTGCTGACAAGTATCTACGACGGTATTCAGCGGCCGCTCGAGGTGCTCGTGGAAAAAATGGGCGACTTTATCGAGCGGGGTGTTACCGCGCCGGGCCTCTCCCACGAAAAGAAGTGGGAGTTTGTCCCCGTCAAGAAGGCGGGGGATACGGTCGGGCCGGGGACCATCATCGGTGAAGTACAGGAGACGAACATTACCCACCGGATCATGGTCCCGCCGAATGTCAAGGGCGGCGTGATCAGGGAGATGCGGACCGGCAGCTTCACGGTCGAGGAGACCGTCTGCGTGCTCGAGGACGGCACCGAGCTGACCATGATGCAGAAGTGGCCGGTCCGCGTGCCCCGCCCGGTGACCGAGAAGAAGAACCCGGACATCCCGCTGGTCACCGGGCAGCGTATCTTAGATGGCCTCTTCCCCATCGCCAAAGGCGGTACGGCGGCCATCCCCGGCCCGTTCGGCAGCGGAAAGACGGTCACCCAGCAGGCGCTGGCAAAGTGGTCCGATGCGGAGATCGTGGTCTATATCGGCTGCGGCGAGCGCGGCAACGAGATGACCGAGGTGCTGACCGAGTTCCCGGAGCTGGAGGACCCGAGGACGGGCAAACCGCTCATGGAGCGCACCGTGCTCATCGCCAACACCTCCAACATGCCGGTGGCGGCACGCGAAGCGTCGGTGTACACCGGGATCACCATCGCCGAGTACTTCCGTGACATGGGCTACGATGTCTCGCTCATGGCGGACTCCACCTCGCGGTGGGCGGAAGCGATGCGCGAGATCTCCTCCCGCCTCGAGGAGATGCCCGGCGAAGAGGGGTACCCCGCCTACCTGGCGGCACGCCTCTCGGAGTTCTACGAGCGTGCGGGGCGCGTGGAGACGCTGAACAAGGACATGGGCTCGGTCACGGTGATCGGGGCGGTCTCGCCGCCGGGCGGTGATTTCTCCGAGCCGGTCACGCAGAACACCCTGCGCATCGTCAAGGTGTTCTGGGCACTGGACGCCAAGCTGGCCCAGCGCCGCCACTTCCCGGCGATCAACTGGCTGAACTCCTATTCGCTCTACCTCGACTCGCTCCACGACTGGTACGACGAGAACGTCAACCCCGAGTGGAACCGGATCCGGGCGTGGGCGATGGAGGTGCTCCAGAAGGAATCCGAGCTGCAGGAGATCGTGCAGCTGGTGGGATCCGATGCCCTGCCCGAAGAGGAGCAGGTGACCATCGAGGTCGCCCGCCTCATCCGCGAGGTCTTTTTGCAGCAGAACGCCTTCGATCCCGTGGACACCTACTGTTCCATGGCAAAGCAGTACGACATGCTCAAGGCCATCAAGACCTACGCCGACCGGGCGTCCGCCGCCCAGCGGGCAGGGGTGCTCACCTCGCAGATCGTCGCCATCAAGGCGAAGAACGATCTGCCGCAGGTGAAGTTCGAGAAGGACTACAATGTGCTGCTTGAAAAGATCTACGCGCAGATGGAAGCCGAATTCAACGCACTCAAGGAGGCTTGAGAACCATGAAGGAATATCGAACCATCTCCCAGATCGCAGGACCTCTCGTGTTCGTGGAAAAGACCGAGCCGGTCGGCTACAACGAGCTGGTCAATATCGTCCAGGCGGACGGCACCATCAAGCGCGGGCAGGTGCTCGACACCAGCGACGAGCTGGTGGTGGTGCAGTGCTTCGAGACGACGGCAGGCATCGGGCGGGATTCCGGGGTGCGGTTCCTCGGCGAGACCATCAAGATGCCGGTCGGCAGGCAGATGCTCGGCCGCATCCTTTCCGGGTCCGGCAAGCCGAAAGACGGCGGCCCCGAGATAGTGCCCGAGAAGCGCCTCGACATTGGCGGTGCGGCGATCAACCCCTACGCGCGCGACACCCCGCGGCAGTTCATCCAGACCGGTATCTCGACCATCGACGGGACGAACACGCTGGTGCGCGGCCAGAAACTGCCCATCTTCTCGGGCTCCGGTCTGCCCCACAACGAGATCGCCCTGCAGATCGCCCGCCAGGCCAAGGTGCCGGGATCGACCGAGGAGTTTGCGGTGGTATTCGCGGCCATGGGTATCACCAAGGAGGAGGAGAACCAGTTCATGCAGGACTTCGAGCGGACCGGCGCCCTCGAGCATGCGGTGGTGTTCCTCAACCTGGCAGACGACCCTGCTGTCGAGCGTATCGTCACCCCCCGCCTCGCCCTGACCACCGCAGAGTACCTGGCATTCGAGCTCGATTACCATGTGCTGGTTATCCTGACCGACATGACCAACTACTGCGAGGCGCTGCGCCAGATCGGTGCGGCGCGTGAGGAGGTGCCGGGCAGGCGCGGGTATCCGGGGTACATGTACACCGACCTCGCCTCCATCTACGAGCGTGCGGGCATCATCAAGGGCAAGAAGGGATCGGTGACGCAGTTCTCCATCCTGACCATGCCGGGCGACGACATCACCCACCCCATCCCCGACCTCTCGGGCTACATCACCGAGGGCCAGATCGTGGTGAGCCGCGAGCTCCACCGCAAGGGCATCTATCCGCCCATCAACGTCCTGCCCTCGCTCTCCCGCCTGATGAACTTGGGTATCGGCGAGGGGATGACCCGCGAAGACCACAAGAAGGTCTCCGACCAGCTCTACGCGGGCTACGCGGAGGGCGTCGACCTGCGCGGCCTGGTGGCCATCGTCGGCAAGGATGCGCTCTCGGAGCGTGACCGGCTCTTTCTGGAGTTTGCCGACCTCTTCGAGGACCGGTTCGTCCGGCAGGGGCACAACGAGGACCGGGCGATCAAGGAGGACACCCTCGATCTCGGCTGGGATCTCCTTGCCACCCTGCCCGAGGAGCAGCTGGTCCGTATCGACCGCGAGATGATCCAGAAGTTCCACCCCAGGTACCGCAAGAAGCAGGCTGCGGAGGGTGGCACTTCCAGTGCCACTGCCACAGATCTTGGATCTGGGGCATCGTGAGGATCCATGGCGCTGAAAGATGTCAAGCCGACCCGATCGGAACTGATCAACCTCAAAAAGAAGATCAAGCTCTCCGAGCGAGGCTACAACATTCTCAAGATGAAGCGCGATGGGCTGATCCTGGAGTTCTTCAAGGTGCTTGAGGAGGCCAAAGAGATCCGGGGTGAGATGCTGGAGAAGTACGACCGGGCATTTGAGATGGTCGCCCTTGCCAATACCGTGGAGGGGGCGATCGGGGTGAAGGCGGCCGCCATGGCAGTCAAGGAATCCCCCACCCTCGATCTCAAGAAAAAGAACATCATGGGCGTCGTGGTGCCCGACATCGAGTCGCAGGCGGTGCGAAAGACCCTCGCCGAGCGCGGCTACGGGGTGCTCGGCACCACCTCGGTCATCGACGAGACCGCGACGGCCTTCGAGGAGCTCGTCGACGCCATCATCAATGCCGCTGAAATGGAGACCACCATGAAGCGGCTGCTCGACGAGATCGAGTCCACCAAGCGCCGGGTGAACGCTCTGGAGTTCAAGGTCATCCCCGAGCTCAAAGAGGCCAGCGACTTTATCAAGATGCGGCTCGACGAGATGGAACGGGACGAACTCGTCCGCTTAAAAAAGATCAAGGCGAAAAACGCCTGAACCCTTTTTTCACCCCGGGCCCTGCTGCAGGGATACCCGGAATGATGCGACGACCGGGCCATGTTTGAAAAAAACCGTCGCGAAGAGGGTGATTTTCATATGCCGCAGACGCCGCGTTCGCCGTCCGGCCTCTCTGGAAAGCAATAATCTTTTTCTGTGCCCCATCTCATCTACAGGATAAGAATAAAAATCGCGCTGCGGCAGGCTGGTCTCAATGGTATTTGCAACACTTGAAGATGTGGAGCCGTCCCACAGGACGGTGCTGGTTCGTGTCGACTTCAACTCACCCATCGATCCCGCATCCAACCTTATTCTGGATGACAAACGGTTCAGGGAGCACCTGCCTACCATCGAGGCGCTCGACGATGCGAAGTGCGTGATCCTCACCCACCAGAGCCGCCCGGGCAAGAATGATTTCACCACGCTCGAAGCCCACGCGGCAAAACTGCAGCGGATGCTCGGCCGCACCGTCCACTACATCGACGACATCTTCGGCCGCTGCGCCCGCGACGCGATCCGGGATCTCGAGTACGGCGAGGTGATCATGCTGGAGAATGTGCGGTTCAATGCGGAGGAAAACCTCAAACTAAAACCGGAGGACGCCCGCACCACGCATATCGTCAAAAAGCTCGCTGCACTCGGGGATCTCTTCATCAACGACGCATTCGGCACCGCCCACCGTTCGCAGCCCACTATCGTCGGTCTGCCGCTTGCCATGCGCTCCGCCGCGGGCCTGCTGATGGAGCGGGAGGTCGCCACCCTCTCCCGGGTCTTCGAGGGGGCGCCCCGCCCGGTCACATTTGTGCTGGGCGGCACCAAGGTCGACGACTCCATCAGCGTTGCGCGCCACGTCCTCGACGGCGGCATCGCCGATGCGGTGATGGTGGTGGGGGTGGTGGCAAACGTCTTTTTGCTCGCCGACAACGCTGCGATCGGCACGCCGTCGGCGCAGCTGATCGACCGGCTGGGCGCACGCGGGGAGGTGGAGACCGCACGCACCCTGCTCGAGCAGCACCGCAACCGCATCATCATGCCGATCCACGTGGCCGTGCGGGAGGACGGCGTGCGGGCCGAATACCCGATTGGCAGCATTCCCGATGACGCCCCCATCCTCGACCTGGGCCTCGACTCGGTGGTGAAGTTCTCCGAGATCCTCGCCTCGTCGGGAACGGTGGTGATGAACGGTCCCGCAGGGGTCTTCGAGGAGGAACCCTTTGCCACGGGCACCCATGAGCTGCTCAAAGCCGCAACGAAGGCGGAATTCTCGGTGGTCGGCGGCGGGCACACCGCGGCGGTGATCGAGAAACTGGGGATCAAAGAGAGATTTACCCATATCTCGACGGGTGGGGGAGCCTGCATCGAGTTCCTGACCGGGAAGAAGCTCCCGGCCGTAGCGGCACTCGAGCAGTCCCGGCTGCTGTTCCCCTGAAAACCACCGTTTCAGCGGATTTTTAACGATGGGTGCCCGGGCGCCAGCACTCACATGTCCAGCGGTTCGAACTGTGCTTTGCCGACCTTGCCGTAGAGTTCCGTGATTTTCGTATCCAGGCCGCAGACCGGGCACACATAGTCGTCGGGAAGGTCGGTAAATTTCGTTCCCTTCGGGATGCCGTGCCGGGGTTCTCCCCGCGCTTCATCGTAGATATAGCCGCATACCTTGCAGCGGTACTTCGTCGGTGCAAAGGGCACGAACGCTCCTTTGCCGACCTTCCCCTTTCCCATCGCTCCGCAGACGGGACACGTATAGTCGTCGGGGAGATCCTCGAACTCGGTTCCTGCGGGTATCCCGCGGTGCGGTTCACCCCGGAGCGGGGAATAGATATAGCCGCACGGTTTGCACTGGTACCGTTTCACGTCCTTCATCGATGGTCCTCTTTGCTGCGTGCACGATAGGTGAGGGGGGAGATATACCTGTCGGCAGGGCGCCAGGTCCAAGCTTTGATAATGCCTGCCCCCCGACGCATGGGAAGAGAACCGCCGGCTCTCGTGTACGGCGGGGATGATGCGCCATGACGACCGAAGAACCAGCCCGCTGGGCGGTAACCCTGGACCGCGTGATCGCGGAGACCGGCGAACTCGACCACCTCTATGCCCTCGTCGAAGAGCGGAGCGCATCACTGGATTGTGCGGCGGACACCCCCATCGAGCAGGCGCAGATGGCGGTCGAACAGGTGATCAATCCCATCCTCATCGCGCTCGAAGCACACCTCCGCGATACAATGAATCCCGGGATGACCGCCGACGAGGTGAAAGGGATCGTGCACGCCTGGATCGAGGAGCAGCGCGCGCTGACCGGGTGACCGGCGCGTGCAGCTGCCGTGTTCCATACCTAAAAGTAATTGTGCGCATATGAGTACTTCTGCGGGTGGATCACCCGCGGAGGTACGACATGCCAGGATATGACGGAACCGGGCCCCGCGGTCAGGGGCCGATGACAGGGCGGGGCATGGGATACTGCAACCCCGCAAACGCACCGCAGACCGGCACCGCAGAACCGGGAACGGGATACGCACCGGCGTACCGGTACCCCGTGTACGGCGTCGGCAGAGGCGGGCTGCCCCGTGGCGGCGGCATGGGTCGCTGTTTCGGTGGCGGACGCCGTGGACGCGGCCGCTTCTGGTGGTAACCACCCCACAAGCAGCCTATCCTTCTTCTTCCCCGGGATACGCCGGGGTCATGACATTTCGTCTCGCGCCCTGATGCGCCCGACCACCCGGGCATGGGCATAGGACGCCGATCGCCTGACCTTCGGGTCGGGATCGCGAAATTTCACCCATTCCAGCTCCTCGGCCACGCGGGCTGTTCCGAACCCGGCGAGTGCATCCGCGGCGGCTGCTCTGGTATACTCGTCCGGATCATGGAGCGCTTCGATGAGGCCGTCGATATTCCTGGTTCTCTGCAGTGCGGCGACCTGTGCCCTGTTCATGCGCGTACATCTCCGGACAGGAATGAGGATGCAGGGTAATTAACAGTATGGATGCTCCGGGACGCTTCGAACGGACTACCCATTATAGAGAGCCCTCCGGGGAGGTGGTGCCGTCGATCGCTTTTTTGAGGGTGAACCTGATTCTCGCCCCCTCCCCCGCGCTCCCCGGCACCCGGTCTTCGGCCCATATCGTGCCCCCGTAGTCGCCGACAAGCATCCTGCAGATGGACAGCCCCAGGCCTTTGCCGCTTCTGGTGCTGGTGCCGGAGCGGAACCGTTCAAACATATGCGGTTTCTCGCCGTCGGGGATCCCGGGGCCGTTGTCCTCGACGGAAATGACATAATGGCTGTTTTCTTCGTCCACCCTGATGGCGATCGCCACTCCTACGCCCCCGAACTTGGCGCTGTTACCGATCAGGTTGGCAAAGACGTCGGAGAGGAGTTCGTCGGCGAGCACGGTTGCTCCGGTGGGTTCGAAGTCGACGCGGACATCCGGGAAACGGTCGATCTCGCCCTGTATCGTGCGGTCGAGTTCGATGGGTTTGAGCGCCGCCTCCCGTTCGTGGATTTTTCGTATGGTGGAGACGTCGTGGATGATCTTGACACTCTGCTGAACGTTGGTGAGAAGTCTCTCCGCACAGTGCTGGATGGACAAATCATCGGTCATCCGGAGCATCTCGGCATAGCCCAACATCACCGTGTTGGCATTGTTGATGTCGTGGGCCATGATATCGAGGTAGAGGTTTGCCTCCCGGTTGGCCTTCGCCAGTTTGTCGTGCAGCATATTGCAGAGGATGGCGTTGCCGAGTTCCCTGCCGACGGCCTCGAGCATCATCGTCTCATCGCCGGTAAACCGGTAGCGGCGGCGGCTGGCAATGAAGAGGGCCCCGACGTTGTTCTCCTCGGCGATAAGCGGGACCGCTGCAAACGAGAGGATACCGGCCCCATCGGCCAGAAATGGTGATTGTGTATCCCCGTTTGAATCGTACTCGATGTAGCGGGGCTTGCCTTCGGAGAACACACGGCTGTACTCCTGGTGGTCCAGCCGTATCGTCCCCATCGATTCGAGATACCGGCCCCTGCCCTCATCGGAGACGCCCTTGAGGATCCGCAGGGTGGCGACGCCGTGTGGTTCATCGACAAGGTAGATCGCCCCCGTCTCGAAGTTCGTCAGCGAGAGGATCTTTTCGAGAGAGCTATCCAGGCAGCGGTCGAGATCGGTCGCGGAGGTGGCGGCGCTGATGATCTCGTTGATCATCGTCAGGCGCCTGTTGAGTTGTTTCTGGGAATCTTCCACCAGTTTTCGCTCGGTGATGTCGATGATGATCCCGCGAAAGCCAGCATGCTTCCCGTCCTGGAATATGGGGCGTATATAGGAGAGTACCGGGCATTCCATGCCGTCGCTTGTTACCACCGTGTATTCATTGCTTATGCTGCCGTTTGCGTGCGCACTGCGTGCAAGGTCCCCGGTAAGGCGTTCACGGTCCTCGGGGACGACAATCGACCGGATGTTCCGGCCGTTGCCGCCCGCTCCCCCAATCCAGCCGAACATCCCGGCAGCGGACCGGTTGGTGTAGGTGAAGGTGCCCTGCCCGTCGATCTCAAACACCGACTGCGGCAGCAGGTCGGCGAGATCTTTGAATCGTTTCTCGCTCTGCTTGATGCTTCCCGAGAGAAACGAGACGGCGACGCCGACACTGACGAAGACGTAGAACTGCATGGTTGCGGCCGCGAGACCAGAGAGATCGGTCAACGGGTGCCAGTAGATGATCGCGAGGTAGATGGCGGCAATCAGGGTGGACAGGATCATCCCCCGGCGGGGAAATTCGAACGCGGCAAGAATGATGGGCAGGTAGAAGAAATGCGAGAGGAAAAACACCGTTCCTCCGGAGAGGTAATACGTGCTGATTTCGGAAATAAAAAAGGAAAAGAGCACTATCCCCAGGACGGTGTAGTTCATGAGATCTTTATTCAGGGCTGTACGCAACTGCATTGGCTCGCCTGGGGATGTGATATGAAAGCGGTTCATGGGAACTTGTTATCGGGTATATTTAGCCGTTTATTTTTGAACCAGAGCCGCTCTTTTCCATCTAAAACCCGCAATATGGTCTCTTTCCTGGAAAGGCCGCCGCATTGAACGTCTTCAACCGGGGATCCGGCGTCCTTTCCATTCCTGCGGGACAGGGGCGGTGGTGCGGCGGCAGGGTGGTGCGGCCGGGGGGAGATGGAGCGCGCCGACACATCGAGCGTGGCCGGGAGATGCGGGGGCGACGCCCCCTCCTGCTGGCGTTCACGAGTGATGCCCGGGAAGACTTTTATATTATTGGAATTATTTTTTGCGAGAGATTGATGGTAGGTGAGGTTGTACGGAGGAAGTGTACCGGAAAATGGTGAATGAGGCGATGGCGGTCCAGAGGGCGGACGTCACCACCATCAAGAAAAAGCGGGGGGGTGCGTTCGTCGTCAACGACGCCAATGCCGCCCTCAACGCAGTGAAAAAAATGAGCGCCGCCGGCATGCAGAGCGAAGCGGTCATCGCCCTCCATGTCAATTCGGTCAAGGCACATTTCTCCTCTCTCAAAGCCCTCACCCGGACAATACGGCCCGAAGACGACCCCTTTGTCGAGCACTACCAGACGCCGGTCATTCTGGAGGTGCTCTATGACGAGGACGAGCGGTTCCGCAAAAGCGTGGAGACGTTCATCGAAGTCGTCGGGGAGTCGCAGAGCCTGATCGGGCTTGAATCGGCCAGGCGCTATGGAGGGTTCTACGGTCCGACATGCGTGATCGATTTTGCTCTCATTCCGGGAAGCACGAGCAATGTGATCAACCAGATCTTAAAAAAGACGGATATTCCCGTCGAGCACAAACAGACGCTGCTTGCGGCGAAATCGTGGGGGATGAACACCAGCTACGGCCTCGGGGAGGTCTTCGCGACGGCGATCGAGAACGGTGCCTCCCTCGCCGATGCCACCCGCTGGGAGACCGAGATGATCCAGTCGATGTACGACGAGCCGACGAGAACGCAGGCGCAGCTGATGGGGGCGATGGGGCAGATGTCGTTCGACGTCCGCAAGTACATGGTGGAATATCGCAAGAAGATGGAGAGCACCGTCCGTGCGGCGATCGACGACGGCGTCCACTACGCGAATATCGTGACCATCCCCGCCTACTGCGTGGGGGATGTCGGCCACCACATCTCCCAGTCGACCTTCAATATGTGCAAGGACGACGTGGTCATGGCGGTGATCGAGGCGGTCACGGACGTGATGGAGTCGACCCTCTCAAACGCCGTTTCCCGCTTCGATGACGTGCACGAGGTGGCATCGCTTGCCAGCGGGGCGTCCGCCGCGGCGACGGAGTACATCCTCGAACTGGACGGGTTCAATGCCATCATGCTCGTCGACCTGTTCACCACCCGCTTCCACAACTACGTGCAGCTCTATCCCACCCGGAGCGCCGCCGCCGAGCTCCACAACTGCGATTTCCTCGATATGATCTTTCGCGGCTGGAAGATCCTGGACCGCGCCCGCAGGGTGCGAAACGGCCGGTTCATATCCCTGCGGCCCGAGACGGGAGGCCATTTCATCGATCTCTCACCCATCCACCACAATGAGGTGTTGATGAATCCCCAGCGCTACGCCTACCCCGCCTCGGCGATCACTGTCCGCGCCTCGGCCCTGTTCCGCCTCGCCGACTGCCCGTGCCTGCTCACCTCGGAGCCGGTGACGGCGACGCTGATGACCAACATCATCGCCCTGCACAAGGACATTCCCGCGGCGCCGTCGAGGATTTGCAAGGACTGCGCATCGGCATCCTGCATCGATTTCCGCCACGAGTACTGCCAGTACCGGGAGGCGGTGTGAGCGAGGGGCCAGATCCCCGCCCGTAGCATCAACCGAACCGCAAACCCCCGTATGGTTGCACGACCGCTGCGGTGCCATCCGCCACGGACAGCCGCCGGCCCGCATCCACCCTTCCAGCAGTTCCCTGCGGTGGTTTGCGGCCCTCCGGGGGGGGATCAGGTTTATAGGGGGAGAGGGCCACCTAATGTCTGGTGAAACCCATGGTTGCATTAACCGAGGAGATTAAAGGTGCGATGGCCACGATGAAAGCCTTCCCCGTGGCCACCGCATCGAAGGACGGGTGGCCGAACGTGGTCCCCATCGCGTTCGTCGAGATCGTGGACGATGAGACCATCTGGCTCGCCGACAACTTCATGCAAAAGACCCTGGCCAATATCAAGGAGAACCCGAAGATCTCCATCAACGTCTGGGGTGCGGAGACAAAGGGCTGCTACCAGGTCAAGGGCGAGGTGGAGTACGTGACGAGCGGCCCTGATTTTGAGAAGATGCAGTTTACCGTGCGGGCCAAGATGGCCAAAGCGCCCGCCAAAGGGCTGCTGGTGATGAAGGTCACCGCGGTGTACGACTGTGCGCCCGGGCCGTCCGCCGGAAAACAGGTCCTCTGATCTCATCCCATTTTTTTCAGGCTCGCTCGCTGGCGGTTGGTGGGGGTGCAGACTGGCGCAGGTGCCAGGCAGGCACACAAAGCCTTATATGCCCCTGCAATAACGTACCGGATACCCTGCAGCCCCGGCCGCCATCTGCCGGGAGTAGCGCGGACGGTGATGCGAATATGCGATATATGGTGTGCCTTGTCCTCCTCCTCCTCGCCGCCCCCGGTGCGGCGAGAAGCCCGGCCATCGAGGATATCGAGCCCGGCGATACGGTATTTGTGTATGAAGAAGGCCTCAATTTCAGCCAGCTGCGGGACCCCGATTCGGGCAACCCGGTAACATCGCTGCGCCGCTACGTGGGCGACGATCCAGCGAAAGCCCTTGTCTCCGAGATACCGGTCCCTGACGACACCTCGGTCGACATTCCCGCCATACTGGTCGAGGAGACACCCGCAATGTACTACGCCTATAGCAGTGCCGATGGCGCGGGCGGCCATGTGGTGATCCGTGAGCCGTCCCTCCTCCTCGGGGCCACGCTGGCAGATCCCTACCATGCGGAAGATATCGAGGGGCTGAACATTCCCGTGGGCACGGCGATCGCCTTCCGGGTGGACGCTCCCCACGTGGGGACGAACTACCGGGCGGATTCGGACTATCCTGCCAGAATCGATATCGTGATCACCACCCCCGGCGGGGCACAGACCACCTTCTTCGGCGGTGTGGACCTGAGCGACATCCCGGTCAGCAGCCCGCGGATCTACACCGATGATGTGAGGGGCCCGGTCGTCCTTTCCGGCCTGCAGGAGGGGACCTATCGCATCCGGGCGGAGTGGCGGGAACCGCAGGCGTTTGCGGACAGGGCACCGGATTCCAACGAGATCACCTTCTCGCTTGCCGGGCGGGGCGTCGATATCACCGTGACCACGACGCCCACGCCCACCGAACCGCCCGCCCCGTCACCCTCTCCCACCGTGGTGGAGCCGACCACGCCTCCCCCGACGGCGCCGGCGACCACCGAGCCAACTCCCCTCCCGACTGCGCCGGAGTCCCCCCCGGCGCAGTCGGGAGGGGAGTTGGC
>DSDF01000081.1 GCA_011048835.1 Methanoculleus sp.
GGTCGCGGTGGGGGTCGGGCTCGGGGGTGGCGTGGCACTGACCGTGACCGCCGGGGACGGCGTAACCTCCGGGTCTTCCTGCTCCGGCACAGGTTCAACGATGACCTCGACCGTGTCGCTGCGGGTGTTTCCGCTCGTATCGGTGACGGTGAGGGTCACCGTGTACCTCCCCTCGCGTTCGTACCGGTGGAACGGGGTCAGGTTGCCCTGTTCCACGGTTCCGTCCCCGAAGTCCCACGTATACAGGAGGGTGTCTGCAGTTTCCGCTTCCGCAAGACACCGTCCGGCAAACCTCACTCCTTCGCCGACATATGCCCTGCACCCATCCCCGGCGCTGACGGAGGCAGGCATTTCCTCCGGCCCGGGCATCGTGTTTTGAGTATATGGCTGTCCCCCACCCACGATGCCGGGAATCAGGATCGCTCCCGCCAGGAGGAGGATCCCGAGGATGAATGCGACACCCAATACTGCTCGCCTGCTCGACCACATGCTCCTATCCCTCGAACGCCGCAGTCGACTAATATAATTATTCTCTTATAATACTATTTCAGCGGCCTCATGCGCAGGCGATCTGCACCGCAGCATCACGCAAGGCGGGCTGATTTGCGGATAAACTCGGCAATGAGCCGTATGTCCTTCGCATTTAGACGGGGTTTCCGTACCGAAAGAGACGAGGCCAGCTCACCCCTCATGACGACCGGCACCGCTGGATCCTTGCACCGGATGCGTGCATTGCTGTTGGCGAGCACGACCACGGGTTCCACGGGTACGGCGACGGCGCACCCCTCAAGAAACGATGCAAGGCGCCGGGCGTTGTCGATCGCCTGCCTGCCGGGACTGCGTTCCATCGCCTTCCACTCCCCGTTCCTGCGGCGGGCCCACCGGTCCCCGGTGCAGGCGATGTCGCCGGCATAATTCTTGGTTTCGAGCACCCATACGCCTCCGGGACCCACCACCACGTGGTCAATATCCCCCCGCGCACCCGGCAGTACGAGGGAGCTGAACACCCGGTGACGGTCGTCGAGGGCCGCGAGCGCCCGTGCGACCGCCTCCTCTCCCCTGATACCGTACCGGTATCCCCTGCGCCGACGGAAAAAATACCCCGGCACCGCCGCCAGAAGCACCGGGGCCGCCAGAAGAGCGGGAGGGAGGTCGTGCGCCAGGATCGCGATGAGGCAGACGGCCGCAAGCACGGCGACAAATCCGCAGGAAACGAGAGCGAGAGCGGTATACCGGCGCGCCATCCTGCGGAGATACCTTCGTTTCCCCCCGTACATTCTGGCCATATACCATCGATATTGGCGTTCGATCCCCATCTTTGTTGTGAACAGGAGCTGTCTTTATGTTCCCGGGTGCATTACACGCACCCTGCATGCAGGTGGCGAGGTGAGGAAGTGACAGGACGATGGGAAGTGATCCTGACCGTCAAAGTCAATGTCGATGACGCAGGTTCGCGCGAGGAGGCAGTCGGCAGGGCGATCGAGGACATGAAAGAGCGATTTCTGCATGGGTACGAAATCCCGGTCGTTGCACATGCCCGGAAAATGAACACGATCGCCGAGGAAGAGCACCTGTTCGGCGTGAACCGATACTTCTGAGAGGGTGCGCTGGCATCGTCTGCGGCCCGTGCGGCTGCACCGGAACAGGGACGACCATGCGTCCCCCGCCCGGCCCATTACTCCATCGCATACGCAGGGCGGGATGCGACCACCCCCGATAATGGATAACCAATATTGGTAATCGATAAACAAAAATAATATATACAAGAATATGCAAATACCATTTTTGTCGGGAGGTGGTGGAGTAAGCCGATTCGTGAACTATCGGGGTGCTCCAGAAATGGGGCAGGAAAACCGCGGAGAAGGTCGTTCGGGGGAACATTCTCCGCACGGGGTCTATCCCCTGTTCCGATACTGTCATACACAATAGTCCGATCAGCATCCGGGAGAAGCGGGACGGGATATCCACGGAAACAGCCGGGACCATGACGCATTGCGGGAGACGCACTGGGGATCGCCTCGCCGCGTGGCATCGTACAGGGAACCCGGGCGCAGCTACCCGTGGAAGGAGGCGCGTACCGGGAACCTCGTATCCCGCTTCAGCTCCATCCCTGCAAGGCATGTGGTCGCCTGCACCTTGCCTCTGCAGCCAACCTGTTCGCACTCTCAAAACACCGAGGAATTGCCACAATCGCAGACCACTGGCCCGGCACACCCGGTTCCATACCTTTTTTTCGTTCTTCCTTCCAATGCATCAAAATGTTCATTCCCCTGCGGATGTGCCGCCAGAGAATGGTCCGCGCATTCCATCTCGAGCGGATGATCCCAGCAGGCGGCGAACAGACATGCAGGCGCAGGCAGGCACACCCCCGGCGTGACAGCCATGTCGCCGGACAAAGGGTTCGGGCGGACACCCCCCGCAGAAAGCCTCTCGCCATCGCTCTGACGCAGGGTTTTATTTTCTCGCGGCACAGGAATGGGTAACGGGGAAGATCAGAGAGGAGAGTCTATGGCTCAGTCATGGAAAGAAGCAAAATCCGAGGCCGAAAAAGCGCAGTGCAAACAGGTGTATCACGATTTTGACCGGGGAAGCTACGGGGCATGCCGACCGGAGCAGCGGCAGGGGCACTTTGCACGCGGGCGGTTCGTTGAGCACCGGTGCATCTGCATGCCCGCCCACTTCAGCGAAGAGGAGCTCATCGAGAAGGAAAAGACGTTTCTGGAGGAGAACCCCGGCTGGCTGGAGGAGGAGTAGCCGGCGGTGCAGGCGGGACCTGCAGCTATCCCGACGGCCTGCCGGCACAGGAGCACACGGATCCAATGGACACGACACACCACACGCTCGCGGAGATGCGGGAGATGATCCGGGCGATGGGCGAGCTTGACCCGGAGAACATGGCAGCCTTCCACACCCTGCTCGTCACCCTTGGCAAAGAGGGGGCACTGGACAGAAAAACCAAGCAGCTGATTGCGGTCGCTCTTGCCGTCTCCTCCCACTGCAATTGGTGCATCGCCTACCATGTCAGGGAAGCGCTCGGCGCGGGCGCCACCGACGGGGAGGTCATGCAGGCCGCATGGATGGCCGTGCTCATGGGAGGCGCCCCCTCGCTGATGTATGCCGGCGTGGCGATGGACGCACTCGAGGATTTGCGGGGCGAGCGCGACCGGTGGCGGGGTTCCCCCTGACCTCCGGAACCCACATCACGCTCCGTCATTTCTTCAGGCGCAGGCCCACGATCATTTGTGCCGAGATGAGCCCGGCGACGCATGCAACCGGATCCCTGCCAACACCCCGGCAGTCACGAGGTATTCGCCCGGTACGAGGGACGAAGTTTCCACCACCACCGACCATCGCACCTCCCCCCTCCCTCCACGAGTGCAGTGGTCGTTGCCTCCCCGGCGACCATGCCCGGGTCCGTCGTGCTGGTGGGCGCAAAGGAGAGCGGTTGCACCTCGACGTGCACGCGCTGTGGGGGCGAGAGACTCGTGGTGCCCGCAATGGTGATCACGTCCCCGGCAACGGCCCCCCTCGTCCGGCGAGAGCGTGATTTCTGCGGCGGCGGAGCCCGCAAGCAGGAACAGCAGGACGGCATAATCCGGCAATTCTGAGGACCATAGAGCGTACCTCCCCTGCAGGCGTACAGGCACTCCTCGTCGCCATGCGATGAATACGTTTTGCACGGTGCACAGGCAGACAGCGGAGGTCGGGAAACCGGGCTCCAGTGATGAATACTTTTATTCTTCGGTACATCGTCTTTTCCCCTATGGAGCTGAAGGAACAACTGACCAGTGTGCCTGGCATGCTCAGGCCTTTTAAGAAGTATCTCATGGAATCCGGATTAAACGACGGTGACCAGGTGGTCTTCTACGGCTGCCCGGGAACCTGCACACCGTTTATCGAGCTGCTCGGGTTCGCCGTCCGGGACCTTCCCTTCGAGCTGGTGTTCGTCCCGTTCATCGATGAATCGAAGGCAAAGATCATCCGGCCCGTGCCTGATGTGGGGATGCAGGTGTCCGATGAGGCACCGGCGATGGACCCGAAGGTGGTCGTGCTCATGGGCGGCCTTTCGATGCCGAATATGCCGGTTTCTGCCGAAATGGCCAACGACGTCATATCCGGCTACCAGGCCAGGATTGTCGGCGTGAGTTTCATGGAGATGTTCAAAAAAGCAGGATGGATTGAGAAAATCGCGTTCGATCTCATCATCGACGCCACCATCGATCCGGTCAGCGTCTGGGCGTAAGCGAGGGGGAAGACTTCAGGTTCCCCAGTACGCTTCGAGCACCTGCCCGGTAAAATCCTCTCCTCTTTTGTTGCACTCTTCCCGGACGCAATCCACGCCCTTCGGTTCGCCGAGCTTGAGCAGCGCCGCCGCCGCCATCACCTGGCAGCATTCGGATGGGTCATCGCACATGATCCTGACGAGGGGATCCACCGCCTTCGCATCCCCGATCTCCGCCGCAGCCCATGTTGCAGGAATCCGTACCGCCGAAGGGCTTGATTCCAGCACATTGATCAGGTGATCCACCGCGGCCTGGCCCATGGCGCCGAGGGCGATGGCGGCTCGCCACCGGACCTGCCGGTCTTCGTCATTCAGGCTTCGAATGAGCGTGGGCAGGACAGGAGCACCTATTTTTCCCAGTTTCCGGGAAGCCTCCACCTTCTTGTAGGCGCTTCCCCGCATCAGCGTAGTCATGAGCTGGTCGATTTCCGCGTCTGTCTCGGGCATGGTAATCTCCTGATCTCCCACGTCACTCCTCTCCGGTGCAGGTTCCGGTGAGCGGGTCTCTTCTCTCTTTATCGTTAAAGGTTCCGGCATGCATGTCACCTCCCTGACAAATCAGCGGATCCACGCATTCCTACTTAGAGATTTGCCCACGAGAAGTGCAAGGCGCTGTTGCTGTGCAGGGAGCAGCGTGGATCTGCATTGCACCGCAGGAGGTCTGAGAACGGCCCGGGATCGGCCCGCAGGCCATTCTAGCATAAAAATAATATAGCGTAACATATATATATTTTAATTATTTTCTTTATTGTCCCGAAAACCATCGGTCCGTTTATGAACTTACCGCGTACACCCTTATCCGCGTCCGTTTCGGTGTCTGGCTACCTGATGGTATCGATCATCGTCGTCATCACCTGCACCATCTGCGCATTCGCTGCATTCTCCTATTACGGGGCAAAAGAGGACCTGATTGAGAAGAATCGAGCCCTTCAGGAAGAGAGCGAAAAAAGTATTGCCCAGTCGGTGATCCTGGTGGACAGGGGCATGCAGCTCTTCGACGCCACATTCGACGCGAAGATGAAAGAGGGATTGGGGATTTTTCTTGCCGAATACGAACGCTGCCAGGGGAATCCTGCACGGATAGACCTTGAATTCTTACAGCGGCAGCTCGACGCCGAATACGGGGGATCCTTCAACCTCTACATCATCAATAGCGACGGGGTTGTCGAGTACACCACCTGCGAGCGTGATCGCGGCCTGGACTTCAAGCAGTGGCCCGACGTATATCGGTCGATCACCGGTTTGCGCGAAGGAGATGCATTTTCCGCCGACAGGATCGTCTATGGGTTCAACCCGACGGATGAACTGCGCAAATTCGCCTATATGCCCACGGAGGATCACCGGTACCTCCTCGAACTGAGCCTTACCTCCGACGCATTCGCAATCCAGCGAAATGCACTGTCCTATGCGCAGATCGCCGAAGAACTCGTGCAGCTGGACCCGAATCTCATATCCGTTGCCTTCTATGATTCCATCGGCAGGCGCACAAACGCCTCATACGACGAACGGGAAGAAGGGGCGCGGAGGAATCCTGGAGCAGACGAATATGTCAGGGACGTGATTGAGGAGGGGACCGCCATCGAGGTCTATGATGAAGAGCGTGCAACCTGCGTGCGGTACATCTACATCGATCTCTCAGGATCGGACCAGGTTTCCGCATCCCGGATGAGCATGGTGGCCGAACTCACCTATGACATGGGCCTGCAGCATGCAGAGATTACCCGGCTTTATCTCACACATCTCATGATCACCCTGCTCGCCATCGCCATGGGCGTCTTCGTTGCCTACGGATCTTCACGGTACATCTCCCGTCCGATCAACGATCTCGTGGAGGATACGACCATCATTGCCGCTGGCGACCTCGATCATCCCATACGGCCGACAAGAGGAATGGATTTTGAAAAACTTGCGCAGAGTATCACCATCATGGTGGCCCGCCTGAAGGAGACCATCCAAAACCTGCGAGAATCCGAGGACCGGATCCGGGAGTACACCGGGCAGCTTGAAGAGATGGTGGCGGAGAGGACCGCTGATCTGCAGCAATCGAATGATGAAATAAACCTCTATCTCGACATTCTCTCTCGCGACATCCAGCGTTCCCACACGACAGCGGCATCGTACCTTGGATTGCTGAAAAAAACGCTTTCGGGAAGCAGCCGACAGCTGGCCGACCGGGCATACACAGAACTGGAGACCGGCACGAGCGTGATCCGCCATGCGGATATCGTCAGGAGGATGTTTGCCGAAGAGCGTGCGATGGTTCCCGTGGCCCTGGACGAGATCGTCGACCGGAGTATCCGCACCCACCCGGAGCTGCAGATTCACGCAACCCCCGGCGGTGCGCACGTCCTTGCGGATGAACTTCTCGTGGAGGTGTTCAGCACCATCTTCGATCTGATCTCCCGGCATGCAGGCCCCGGTGTGGCGGTCGAGGTCTCAAGCCGGTCCACGGGTGAATTCTGCGAGGTGTTCATCGCAGAAAACGGGCCGGTCATCACGGAATTGCTGCAGGAGCATCCGCACCGCCGGGCGGGTACCGTGGCGGCGCCTCTCTCTGGCAGGACACCGGGGTTCTCTCTCGTCAGACTGCTGGTAGCACACCATGGCGGCAGCATCCGGGTTGAAGCAGGCACACCGGGCCATCCTGATGCGGGGATGACGGTCAGGTTCACCCTTCGCACGGCACATCCCGGGACGGATACGGGTGAACGCCCGAACAACGACTGAACAATCGCGGAACAATTCCCGCCATTGCACCACCAGTGCACGGCAATGCCGACCTCCCGGTTCTGCCGGAGGTGCCTGCGCTACCGGAACGGGGGGAGGACCAGCTCCCTGAGATGAAGCACGATGTCCTTTTCCTCGCCCTGTTTCGTGACGACCTTTCGCATCAGGATGTCACCCCTGCTTCCTTTCTCGCAGACCCGTTTGTGGAGCGCCCGCGCCTCTTTTTGAAAGGATCCAGAAGCCAGCACGTCATACCATGCCGTGCCCGCAACATCTGCAAACGTATACTGGAACAGTTCGCAGGCCCGTTCATTGATCATGCTGATCCTTCCCTCGACGTCGGTGCCTACCACGGCAATATCTAAGAGATTGAAAAGAGAGAACAGCAGGGCGCTCTGTTTTTTCAGCGACTTCATAACGTATTTCCGTTCAATGCTTTCCAGATTGAGAATCTCATTGGCATTGCTGAGGGCGCGACCATGTTCGAGGAGCTGTTCCTCGAGCTCGCGGTGCGCACGGAGCAGGCGCTCCTCGGCGTGGCACCGAAACAGCGCTACCGCCGTCTGGTTGGCACATGTGGTGATCAACGCCTCATTCCGGAGTTCCGTGCCTTCCGGCAGGCAGATCACGATCCCCCCCAGAAGGTCCTCGTCCCTGACAAATCCTATCACGGAGCACTCGCCGTTCCCGAGCACTGCGGCAACGGCCGATGGCGGGTCTCCGGGCAGGACGGAACAGAGAACCTCTGCATTTCTGCTGTGAACCCGATGCAGTCTGCCAAGCTTGAGGGAGTGCACTGCATCCTCGGTGAGGGAGACTTCCGTCCCCTGCACCGGTTGTCCTGCTGCGGCTGCAAGCGCGGCCGGCATTTCACCCGGCCCTCGAACGGCCTGGACCCGGAGACGGGTACATTGTTTTATACATGAAAGGACGATGACCAGTCCTTCGGGGACGAGAGTGGCTATCTGGTCACCGATGTAGTCATAGAGTTCCCTGCCGGACCGGAGATGGGCCAGATCCATTGCCGTCCGTGAGAGCAACTCCAGGTTGCGGGTATACTGCTGTTCTCTGTCATGGATTTGCTGCTGTTCGGTGATGTCCTCGAACGTCACGTAGGAACAGCCGTCGTCGAGGGTGACCGGATGGATGATCACGGAACGCTGCCCGCCGGCACGGGTGCGGATGGAGAACACCGGCCCGGTATTCAGGTAGCCCAGCGAAGCCCGCACCTCCTCGCGCCATATGCGGCTTGCCCATGCACGGTACTTCTCATCGGGAAATGCTGCTGCCAGCCATCCGTCAAGGGAACCCATGATGTCCGCCGTATACCCGAACATCTCGGTGAACCGGTCATTCACATAGCGCACGCTCCGGGCGGGGTCGACGATGAGGATGGGAAAGGGGGAGTATTCGGCCATCCTGCGGAAGCGCAGCTCGCGTTCCTTCAGATCCTCCTCCATGCGTTTTCTCTCGGTGATATCCGTACCGATGCAGAGGACCCCGATGATCTCGCCCGGACCATCCCGGATAGCCCGGTTGGTCCACCGCGTCCAGACACGGCGTCCGTCACGGGTGACATTCTCATTTTCAAAGGTGGCGAAGCGGTCGGGGTCGGTGCAGATGGCAGCGAGAACCTGCCGGAGATCCCTTCCCGAGCTCTCCGTCTCCGGGACAATGGTTCCCACCGCATGCCTGCCCAGCACCTCAGCTTCCGAATACCCGAAAAATCGCTGTGCAAATTCATTGAAAAAGGTGATCTGCCCCGATGTATCCAGTTTGATGATGATGGAGTTTGCATGCTCAACCAGTTCGCGGTATTTCGCCTCGTTCCAGCGCAGGCGCTGCTCTGCCTGATATTTTTCCAAGGCGATGGCCGCCTGTTTGACGAATGTTTCGATGATGTGTACATTTTTCCAGATCGCTTCCTTCTCGACGGCAACCGTACACCACCCGATGCTGTCTCCCGATGATGTCATGCCGACGACAAACAGTTCCCCGCGTGAGCGGAATGCATCCATTGTTGTACGAATTTCTTCGGGCACCGAGCCCGGGGCATAGGGCGGCAATCCCCCGGGCAGGGTGCTGACTTTTCCCTCCCGGAGCCTCTCCCGCATTTCACCGGAGATTTCGAGGGGCGTCCCCCGGAGCACATCCTCGCCGTGTATGCCGGTTTCTCCCTGCAGGTATACAATATGGCCGATGCCGCTGGCAGGATCGAGTACCCCGACATCAAGGTACCGGTACCCGGGAAGAAGCGACGCGATCTGCCGGCCCACATAGGCAAATATGTCGTCATCCACTCCCATAGTCACAAAGTCCATGGAGGTCCGGGCAAGGAATGCCATAGCACGGAGATACTGGCGGCTTGATTCCTCCTTCTCCTTTTCCAGCGAGATATCCGTGCCCACGACCTGGTACTCATCGGGCAGGGTTCCACCGGTAGAAATGCCCCGGACGATCCACCGGTGCCACCGGAATTCTTCCCTTGCACGGCCCTGCGATGCCGTGCAGGGGGTGCGCGCGCGTACCTCGACCTGCACGAGAGGAGTGGCGGGAGTGATCGCACTCAATGATTCTTTCACCGCAGCGGCGTCTTCTTCATGCACGAATGATTCTACCGTCTCCAGCCGGCCGGATGCCGGATCGACGCCAAAATAATCCACAAACGCGCGGTTCGCGAAGGTGATGAGGTTATCACGCCCGAAGCGGAAGATCAGCTCGGTCTGATCTTCGACGATAGTCTTGTACAACTCCCTGCTCCGTTCCAGTGCATGCTCGGCGTTTTTCAGCGCGGTAATATCCCGGATGCTCTCGACGGCACCGGCCACGGCACCTTCGCCGTCGTAGAGGGGGCATGCTTTGGCCGAGAGGTACGCCCCCCTTCCATCGAAGAGATGCTGTGAGAACACCTCGCAATACAGCGAATCGCCCTCTTTTCGCACCACAGGGTAGTGTTGTTCGAGTTCTTCGTCCGGGGCGGAGAGCAGATCGAGGAGGCATGGTCGCCTCGATCCATAGAAGGGAAGGGCGTATTCCCTGTTCCCTTTGCCGAGCATTTCCTCTTTTCGCACTCCGGTAAGTTTCTCGATCGCTGAATTCCAGGCGATCACGGTATTTCTGGTATCGGTGACGAAGGTGGCATCAGGGAGGAATTCGACGATCTTGAGGAGCTTCTGGTGCGAGGCCCATAATTCACGCTCGGCGCGTTTCCTCTCCGTGATATTCCGGGAAATCGTCGAGGCGCCACGTACCACCCCATGGTCATCGATGATGGGCGAGACCGTGACAGACACATCGATGATCCTGCCGTCCTTTCTCCGGCGCCGCGTCTCAAGCCGATCGACAGAAAGGCCCTGCTTTACGCGCTCCAGCACCAGCCCGATCTCATCGTGCTGTTCGAGCGGAATGAGCGTTGATCTCGGTTTTCCGACGACATCATCCATCGAATAGCCATAGAGAGATGCCGCGCCCTTATTCCAGGAGACGATCATTCCCTCGAGGTCGATGCCGATGATGGCATCTTCCGAGGACTCGACAATCGCCGCGAGCAACGATTGCGTCTGCTCAAGGCGGTGCGATCCGGTGATATCCTCATAGAACACAAACTGGTTTCCATCAGACATGGTAATGGGCCGGAACAGGATGTCCCTGACGGTGTCGTCCTTGCAGGTGACGGAAAAGGTCCGGGGACGCGGCTGGCCCGCCTCACTCTTCGCGAGATCCTCTTTCCACGCACAAATTGCCGCACGCCGGATGCCGGTATCCGGAAAGGCGAGGGAAAACCATTCTCTCCCCGAAGGAATGTCCTCGATCGTGTAGCCGAAGACTTCCACGAACTTGTTGTTGAGGAAAAGATAGCGGCCTGAAGCATCGATGATGGAGATGGGCAGGGGCGCATCCTCGGCGAGACGACGAAACCGCTCCTCGCTTTCGACAAGGGCATGCTCTGTCTGCTTCCGTGCGGTGATATTTTCCAGGAAAATGCTGAGGCCTCCTGCTCCCCCCTCAAGGGTGGTGGGAATGCACTTGACATGGTAATCAGCCTGGCCCGCGACATCCTCGTACGCAATGTCGACCGTGGTTTCCTCACCCTCCATCCCCCGCTCAATCGAGGCGAGGAGAACCGGGTTGCAAAAGAGCGGAATGGGGCAGTCATGGAATTGAGCGCCGAGGACGTGCTCACGATTCAGGTCCATACACCGTATAAATGGATCATTTACCTGAACAATGGTCCCGCCCTGATCGATCACCACAATCAGATCGGAGGAGTAGCTGAGGATTGCCGAAAGGGGGATCCGGCGTGACAACGAGTACATCTTCGCATTTCCCACATTCTCCACCGCAACCTGGCCGGTTGCCAGCAGCGTCTGGAGGTATTTTGCCACCGAGTTCCGGTTCATCTGTGTGGCGCGGGCGATCTCTGTAATGGTCATTCCCCTGCCTTTGAACCTGAGGAGATTGAGCAATCTCGTGGTGGGGTCATGCTCGGGCTGCATCAAAGGCGCGTATTATCTCAGCATATTTATAAATAGTCAAAAAATGATTGCACTCATATTCCATGCAAAAAGATCGCCTCAATGTGCTTGAACTGCCCTCACTGAGGCAGCTGCGGCGCCAATCGATCGGCGGGCATTCCTGCCGGACCGGCACGAAAAAAAGAGAGATTTAGAGATACGGGTTGCGCAGCGCCTTGGCGGACCCGTCCGCCTTCACACCGAAGGTGGCACGCTCATCGACATGCTTCTGGTTCTTGGTGATCTTGTCCGTTGCCAGTTTGGTGACCAGCTCAAGACCGGGTTTGACCTCTTCGATGGGCTTGGTCTCGAAGCATCCGGCGGCCATCGCCTTGGCCCAGACATCGTCACCGATCTTCGTGCGGACAAAGACCGTGCTCCATCCGTCGGGGCTGCCGACAGATCCGGTGGAGACGTCGGCGAGGTTTGCCACGTAATCAAGGCAGACATGGCAGCCGGGCTGCACGAACTTCAGCGTGTGCTTGAGCGGCATCTGCTTCACGTCGCCCCGCTCGGTGTACACCGAATACTTGCCCTTGCCGATGTCCATCTTGGCGGCGGACTCCAGCTTGACATTGCAGAAGTCCTCGGTCATGGCCTCGAATCCCTGGTACGGGAAATTCTCCATGCAGAAGATCCCGATGGCGAGGGCAATCTTGTCGCCGACGTATCGCATGCCGACCGGGTAGAGCTGCGCCTTTCGCACTGCCTGCATCTGGCACGGCGTTCCCACCACGCCGACCCTGTCGAGGCCGTAGGAGCGGGTCGCCTCCTTGATCAGCGCCATGTTGGGGCAGATGTTGTACCTGGTGCCCTGGGCTGCCAGGAGCTCCTGCCTCGTCGTCGCCACGATCGGCTCGGGCTGCCATGGTTCCGGGCCCTGCCCCGCAACGATCGCACCGTCGATGATGCCTTCATCGAGGGCGAATGCGAAGAGCTGGGTGACGATGCCGCCGTCCTGGGCGCGGGCCAGGATCGATCGATCGGTCGCACGTGCGGAAATGCACTCCTTGTAGTTGCCGAGTACCATGTTACTCACCTCCTGTCGCCATCGCAGCCGCAACCAGTTCGCTGATCCCCTCGAATTCGTTGATCACATCGAGGTTTAAGAAACTGCGCGGGCACTGGGCGTAGCATGCACCGCATTTGATGCACAGGCTGGTGTCGATCTGGGGCTTGCCATAGACCATCTCGATGGCCCGGACGGGGCAGCTGGCCGCACAGAGCCCGCATCCCATGCAGAGGCTCTGGTTGATGACGTCATACATGAGATCGCAGCCGCAGGCTTCCGTGCCGCGCTTGGCAAGGTCCATGAGCGGCTTCAAGTAGCTCGTTGCCAGCTCCTTCTGCTCATCAGTGCCTTTCAGCAGCAGGTAGGCCATCACCGCCACGTGCAGGATCTGTTGCGGTGTCGGGGCACATCCGGGGATGTAGAGATCGACATCGATCACATCACCGATGGGTACGTATGCCTCGTGGGCGGGCTGGTTCCACTGGCCACCGCGCCCGAACCGCGTGACATTCCCATAGCATGCGCAGCCGCCGAGGGCGACCACGACTTTCGATTTCTTTCTCGTTTCCCGAAGCTCTTCGACAGCAAGGTCCTGGTTCAGACAGACAGAACCCTCCACGAACGCAACGTCCATCTCGGGGACGTGGCGCACGTCGGCAAGGGTCAGGTCGTAGACCCAGTCCACGTAGTCATCGAGGAGCTTGAATAATCCTTCATAGTTGTCTGCGAGCGACACGAGACACCCGGTACATCCGCTCAGGTGCACGTGTCCCGCTGTAATCTTTTCAGCCACAGGCTTTTCCTCCTTTGTAACTTCCACCTTTTGTTCTATTTTCACATCACCAGGTTTTTCGGCAGGTTTTTCCACCACTTCGGCAACCGGTTGCGCAACCGGTTTTTCCTCAGGTTTCGGTGGTGACTTCGGTATCTCCTGCCCTTCGCCCGTAATGAGTTTCTTGAGAGCCGACAGTAGTCCCATAATCCACTCCTATTTCATCGA
>DSDF01000060.1 GCA_011048835.1 Methanoculleus sp.
GCGGGCGAGGGTATCTCGTGTTCAGGGGCGCGTTTTCCGGCTATCCGGTGGGCGGCATACCCCCGGACCTGTTCGAGCACTTTTTTTACAGTCTCTGCATCAATGCAGGCATGACCGCCAATATCTCATTCGAGGGCAGAAACGATCACCACATGATCGAAGCGGTGTTCAAGGCATTCGGCATCGCACTCAGGGATGCAGTGGCGCGACAGACCGGCAGCAATGATATTCCCAGTACAAAAGGTGTGCTCTGAGCGATTGATCGGAGAAGAAAAAGAGTAATTCAGGCGGAAACCGCCATGGTTACGTCTTCTTCTTTAATCGTCTTGCGTCCTGCGTGCTGTGCAAGCTTGTTTGCCTCTTTGGTCAGGTTTGCAATGTACAGCTCGGCAGCCTTTACAAGTGCCTCGGCAGCATCGCTTCCAACTCTCTCAGCACCGTTCTTTTTTGCAATACGAACAACTGCAGCAATAGGTAGATCAGCCATAATCAATTCCACCTCAAAAAGAAGTATATCGGCACATATAAAAACATTTCGGGATTTGCACCAAAATGGTGGGCGAAATGTGACATCGGGGTGCCATAGACTGAGATTTTCAGGCGCGGCACCTATTGCCGCATGAATCAAAAAATAAGACCAAAAAGGCATTATTTTAGAAATAAAAGACCATATTGATGATAAAATTTATTTAACAAGAGCTGAGGCAAGCAATATCGCATTCGCATAATTTGGTGAAGCGCGCGAGGTATCCACAAATATTCTATCGATATTCACGACCGGGGCACCATGGCCCACCCCCCCGCCGAGAAAGACGAGTGTCCGGAATATGAGGTTGCCGCATATACCGTCGGGTGCGATGATGATGCCGTGATCCCGCACGGCGTCCTCGATCAGGATCTCGGTATGATCGGCGCCCGCGAGGCGGGCGACGAGTTCGGCTTCGGCGAGCGTGGCATCGACCCGCTCGTGCCGTCCCACATCGCCCATTCGTCCCCCGGAAAGGACCGCCGTGCGTTCATCGAGACCGAACCTGCGGGCAATACCCCTCGATTTCTCTATCAGTGCCAGTTTATCGGAGATCGTCCACCCCTCGTCCACGCCGACCGGTGCGAGGAGAAACCGCGTCCCGGCCGCGGTTTCGAGAAGCGCCACGCGTTCGAGCCGTTCGACCCCCATCGCCTTTTTCAGGCGGGACAGGGTGGAACTCGCCGGCAGCGCACCGCGGACGGCTGCATCGATCGCTCCCGATGCAAGGTCGGCGACGAGCGCCTGTTCCGGCGGATCGCTTTCCACCACGTCGGTGCCGGGCGGGAATGCAGTTCCGGTGCCGGGGGATGCATAGCAGACGACGGTGATATCCCCGGTCAGTCCTTCGAGGGCCTCCACAACCGTGCGGATCTCCGACCCGGCACCGATGCCGATCTTCATTGACACCCTTCACCATCGGCGCGAATGCGCATGATCCCCTCTTTCTTGAGGTCGAAGACCGAAGCCAGCTCCCCATTGCGGCGGATGGCGAGCGTCCGGGAATCGTCCACCACGCCGATATCGGCGGCGCTCATCCCCACCGCTTCAAACCGCCGGCAAACCTCGGCGACGTCCGGTGCCGCGGCGGTCAGGACAAATCCCATGCCGGGATACATCCTCACCCAGTGCTCGAAGGTGATGCCGAGGGCGTCCAGGTCAGGCATGGGTATCCCGTCGAGGTCGACCACCGCCCCCTTTTCGCTCACCTCAAGGAGCATGCCCAGCGTCCCGATGACGCCGGGATTGCTGATGTCCTTGCCGGCACTGACAAGACCGTCCCGGCCAAGGCCCTGCAGGACCGCAATCTGGGACCGCACCGCATCAGGGGATTTCATGGTGACCGAATCCCAGTTGAGAATGCACGAAGGGTGCACCCTGCCATCGAGATCGATCGCGGCGATAACGCGGTCGCCCGTCCGTGCGGTGTGGGAAAATATCGCGTTGTCCATTTTGACAATCCCGAGGATCGCGACATCGATCACATTGTACGGCGTATCGGGGTGGAGGTGGCCGCCGACGATGGGCACGCCGAACTGCCGCGATGCGTCGATCATCCCCCGGGATACGTCCCTGCAGATTGCTTCATTATTGATGGAGAGCACATCGACCATGGCAAGCGGTTTCCCGCCCATGGCGGCAATATCATGGATATTGACCAGTACAGAGCAATACCCGGCCCAGTAGGGGTCAGCCTCCATGAGTTTGCTCCAGATGCCATCTGCGGCGAGCAACAGACCCTCGTCGTTATTCCTGATCAGCGCTGCATCTTCTCCGAAAGAGGCGACCACATCGACTTCGGGGACATCGATGCGGAGGGATTTGATGATATCCCCGATTGCACGCTTTCGCGTGACGCCCGGGTACTCCCGGACAGCCTTTGCGATCGCCTCGGTGGAACATTCATTCACCACAATAACACCGTAACAAAGTCGTTCTTATGGTATTCTCCTGCATAAAAGATAATGTATTTGATGTGGGATGGAGCAGATTCATCACGCTACCACTCAATTTTTCTGGCACCGGGGAGAATGGTACATGATGGACTGGGCTGAGAAGTACAGGCCGCAGCACCTGCAGGACATCGTCGGCAACACCACTGCTGTGCGTGAAATGGCAGAATGGGCGCGGACCTGGACGAGGGATGCAAAGCCGCAGATCCTGTATGGAAAGCCGGGCATCGGGAAGACCACGGCCGCGTACGCACTCGCCAACGACATGCAGTGGGAGGTCGTGGAGATGAATGCCAGCGACCAGAGGACGAAGGCGATCATCGAGCGGATCGCCGGCAGCAGCAGCACCACGGCGAGCCTGACCGGGGCCCGGCGCAAGCTGATCATCCTCGACGAGGCCGACAATCTCCATGGGTCGGCCGACCGCGGCGGAGCGCGTGCGATCATCGACCTGATCAAAAACAGCCGCCAGCCCATACTCCTCATCGCCAATGATCTCTACGGGATCCCCGGGGAACTGAAAAAACTCTGCGAACCGGTCCAGTTCCGTGCACTGCAGGCACGCTCCATCGTCCCCCGTCTCCGCCATATCTGTGCCGCGGAAGATATCCGGTGCGATGACGACGCCGTGCTCGCCTCCATTGCAGAGGCCAGCGGCGGCGATATGCGGGCGGCGATCAACATGCTCTGTGCGGCGGGGATCGGGTCTCCCGTGCTGACGGAGAGGGATGTGGCGACCGGCCAGAAAGATGAGCGGTCGACCATTTTTGACCTTATCAGCGGCATTTTCCGGGGAAAACAGGATGCCGAGCTCATGCAGCTCTCCCGGGAGGTCTCCGACACCCCGGACACCGTGGAGCAGTGGATCGGCGCGAACCTGGGCCATATCGGGGACCTGCACTCGAGGGCCGAGGCGTACCGCTGGCTCGCACGCGCCGACGAGTTTGTCGGGTTGACATATCGCCGGCAGTACTATACGCTGTGGCGGTATGCCACCGCACTGATGCTCCTCGGCACGGCATCCGCCGCGGGCGGGGGCGGGCTGAAAGGGCGGATCGCTCCCCCTTCCCGGTGGCAGTCGATGGCGCGGGGACGGCGGCAGAAGATGATCCGGACGTCGGTGCTCACCAGGCTCTCCTCCCGCCTGCACATCCCCCAGACGACGCTGCGCGAGGACTTTCTCACGCCCATCTCCCTGATGGTGGACGGTGATCCCGAATATTTCGTCGAGCATCTCGGCCTCGACCAGGATGAACTGAATTTCTTCCTCCACGACAAGGAGCGGGCGAAATCCATCATCAAAGCGATGGCAAAGAGCAGGCGGGAGACGGAAAAACAGCGTACAACGGGCGCCGCCGCACAGGAGGGCGAACCAGACCCGGTGAACGCTGAGGAGAAGGAAAAGCCCGCCGCAGCGAGAGAGAATCAGGCGACCCTTTTCGATGGGTTCTGACCGCGCACGTAGCGGTGCAGGACGACACCGCAGTCGATGATCTCCCCGCCGTGGTGGTAGATCTCATTGCCGAGATGGTAGACCAGCAGGTCGGCGCCGCACCGGCGGGCGAGGGCGATCATCGGGGGGACCATCTCCACGCCCGGGCGGATGGCATAGAGGAGGTCCGCCCCCCGGTAGAGGTCGAGCGCGGGGCAAAAGACGTCATCGCACGCGCAGGCAATCCCTGCTGCAGGCGAGATCGCCCTGATATCGGTGCAGCGCACTTCCAGTCCGGCGTCGGCAAGCGCCCGCGCCACGGCGGTGTTTGCACCCACTCCGATTTCGACCGCACAGCGGTATCGGGAGGCGATATAACGGGCAATCAATGCTTCAATATGTTTATAGCCACCCATCACTGATAATTATGGGAAATGCATATCAAAGTTTTTTGGGATCCGCAGTCGCCGGAAGGGCTGCAGCTCCCCGTCGCCCGGATGCTCTCCCAGATCCTCGACCTCCCCGTCGACGTCGAGGAGAGCCCCATTCTCCTGCGGGGCTTTGATCACGGGCGCAACCAGTACAACGCACAGTCCATCCTCGATTCTCTCCAGGACGTCTATACCCGCCAGAACGGCACCGACCTGCCCATCCTGCTCGTCGTCCCGCACGACCTGTTCATCCCGGGCCTTGATTTTGTCTTCGGCCTCGCCCGCCAGCGGATCAACGCGAGCATTGTGTCCACCGCCCGCCTGACCAACGGCTACTATGGGCGGATGCATTCGGACGATGACGTGATGGACCGGCTCGTGAAGGAGGGCGCACACGAGATCGGCCACCTCTTCGGGCTCGACCATTGCAGCGACCCCGAGTGCATCATGTTCATGCCGCAGACACTCGACGACCTCGACCGGAAGAAGAAAGACCTCTGCAGCGCGTGCCGGGCGCAGCTCCGGGCCGTTCCGGGACAGGAGGAGTCCGGCGCCTGACCGGATGGGCCGAAGCCTGCCAGCCTTCGCCGCTGTGTTCGGGAGTTCGGGCACATTGCTGCACGGAGAGAACCGGCAGGGGCACTGCGGCAGCCCGGTCACCATGCCGCCGAGCCGTCCCGGACCCGGGTACCTCATCTGGCGTGCCGGCGCTCATGCCGCATGGTACCACACCCCGCCGCCCGTTCCGCCGGGAGGCCCCTGTATACAAGAAAATTTTAGGCAAACCAATTTATTTTTTCATAGCCCACCTTTCAGGCACAGCATGATCACCCGCAGACACGTACTGGTGCTGGCCCTCCTCATCTGCCTGCTGTGCCTCAGCATGGCCGCCACCGTCACCATGGGCTCGACCAGCGTGGCCCTCGATATGATCCTCTCCGATCCCACGGCATCGCTCATCATCTTTGAATTGCGGCTCCCCCGAGTGATCGCGGCGGTGCTGGTCGGGTTCGGCCTCGCCGTGGCGGGCACGGCGATGCAGGGGCTCTTCAAGAACCCGATGGCGGACCCCTACATCCTCGGCACCTCCTCGGGAGGCGCCCTTGCCGCCGTGTTCTCCCTGGTCTTCCTCGGCGGACACGGGCAGACACTGCTGGCGTTCGTCGGCGCCACGATGGCCACCTTTCTCGTCTACACGGTTGCCCGCCAGCGGGGGAGGGCGCCGGTGGAGACGCTGCTGCTGTCGGGCATCGCGGTCTCGCTGCTGCTCTCCGCCGTCCTCACCCTGATCATGTGGACCGCCGGGGAGAACGTCCACCAGATCTTTTCATGGCTCTGGGGCGGGTTTCCCCTCGCTTCCTGGGGCGATGTCTGGATCGCCTCGCTCATCCTGGTCGGCTGCGCGATCATCTTCGTCTACGCACGCGACCTCAATGTCCTCGCCCTCGGCGAAGAAGAGGCGACGCATCTCGGGGTGAACGTCGAGCGGTTCAAGCAGCTGCTGCTGTGCGTCAGTTCGTTCATCACCGCCCTCGCCGTTTCCGTTTCCGGAATCATCGGCTTTATCGGGCTGATCACGCCGCACGTGATGCGCCTGATCGTCGGGCCCGACCACCGCGTCCTCATCCCCGCATCAATGATCGCGGGGGGACTGATCCTGCTGTGGTCCGACACCATGGTGCGCAGCTTCACCAGCGAAATGCCGGTGGGCGTGCTCACGGCGTTCCTGGGGGCGCCCTTCTTTGTCTACCTGCTCAGGACGAGGATGAGAACATGATACGCGTCGACCATATCGATGTCAGTTACGACGGCGCAACAAAGATACTCGCAGAGCTCTCGTTTACGGTCGAGCGAGGTGCGTTCATCGGTATCATCGGGCCGAACGGCTCGGGGAAGACGACGCTGCTCAAGACCATCAGCCGCATCCTCTCGCCCACGGGCGGCGTGGTGCGCATCGACGGGCGGGACCTCGCCTCCATCCCGAACCGCGACCTCGCCCGGACCCTCGGGGTCGTGCCGCAGGAGACGGCGATCAATTTCGATTTCACGGTGATGGACGTGGTGCTCATGGGACGGCACCCCCACATCGACCGCCTTGCATCGGAGTCTAAAGAGGATATCGCCATTGCCCGGCGCGCGATGGCGATGACCGGGACCGAGCAGTTCCGCGACCGGTCGGTCAACGAGATCAGCGGCGGGGAGCGCCAGCGGGTCATCATCGCCCGGGCACTGGCGCAGGAGCCGAAGGTGCTGCTGCTCGACGAGCCCACCTCGCACCTGGATATCAGCCACCAGATCGAGATCCTCAACATCTTCAAGAAGCTCGAAGGAGAGGTCACCACCATCGGGGTGTTCCACGACCTCAACCTCGCCGCCCACTACTGCGATACCTTGATCCTCCTGGACAGGGGGGAGATCCGGGCCATGGGGAGCCCTGCGGATGTGCTCACCCGCGACCACCTCGGGCGCATCTTTCATATCAACGCCACGGTCAAAAAGAGCCCGCGCACCGGCAAGCCCTACGTCATCCCCATCATCGGGGAGGGCGCGCCGCTCCGGGGAGCCCTGCGCATCCACCTCATCTGCGGGGGCGGGACGGGATCGGACCTGATGCACGAGCTCCACCAGCAGGGGTATGCCCTGTCCGCCGGTGTGCTCTGCATCAACGATTCGGACTACGAGATTGCCGCCGAGCTCGGCATTCCCTGTATCACGGAGCCCCCGTTCGGCGAGATCCGGCCGGATTCACTGCATGAACTCGAGGTGATGCTGGGGTGCGCCGATGCCGTTATCGTGACCGACATGCCCGTCGGCAGGGGCAACCTCGCCAATATCAGGATACTGGAGCGGTACTGTGCCACCCCGATCATCCTTTTCGGGCGCAGCGATGCAACCGGAGCCGCCCGTGATTTTACGGGAGGGGAGGCGGAGCGGCTGTTTGCGCTGCTGAAAGCTCGCGGGGCGACGGCGGTCGCCGATTACCAGGACCTCTGGAACACATTGCAGGATCTGGAACGCCGGGGCGATCCGGCGGAGCAGGGCTGACCTGCCGCCGGTACCGGAGAAGAAGCCTGCGCAGGCCCGCACCGGCCGTCACTATCACGAACGGTCATCCGGGCAGCGGGGCGAAGACGGGGGCACCCGGCAGATCGCCGGATCCCTGACGTCAGGATTTATCGGCCCCATCGCCTTCCTGCTCGCCCCGGTCGCGCATCATGTGCACGCGTCCCGCCACCCGTGATACGGGGAGGACGAACGCAATTCCCCTGCCGGGGAGGTGCAGTTCCACGGCATCGGAAATTGCCATCAGCACGCGGTCCGTCTGAGACGGGTCCAGCACAATCAGGACGATCTCCTTTTCCGGCTCAATCGGGACGCCGAAAAACGACTGTTTTTCATGGATCCCGGTGCCGCGCCCCATCAGGATGGTGCCCCCTTCGGCACCTGCCTCGCGCGACGCCCGGATCACCCGTTCTGCCCAGCCTTTATTCACGATAGTGACAATAAGCTCTTTACAGCCTTCACAGATCATAGACGATTCTCCTTTTTTCGTTTGAACAGGATGCCGAGGATCAGCACCGATAGAATCGGTGCGAGCGCAATCAATGCGATGAGCCCGAACCCCTCCGTGAGCGGGTTCTTCCCTTCGAAGGATGCCGCCACCCCCACCGCAAGCGACATCAGGAATGTCACTGCAATCGGCCCGGTCGCCACGCCGCCGGAATCAAACGCAATCGCAACGAAATCAGGGTCGGTGCACCGGGCGAGGACGATTGCCAGCAGGTAGCCTCCGACAAGAATGGGCAGGAAGGCAAACCCGTAGATGATGCGCGCCATGCCGAGGGCGACGGATGCGGCGACCCCGATCGACAGCGCGTACAGGATCAGGGATCCACGGACGGAGCCACTCGACGAGTGTTCGATCTGGTCGCACAACACCCTGACCGCGGGTTCCGCATAGGTTGCCAGAAACCCCAGAAAGAACCCGAAGGGGACCAGCAGCCAAACCCGGTCGAGCGAGCCGAAATATGCACCGATTTCCTGTCCGGCCGGGATAAAAGCGATGCTGATGCCCTGAAAGAAGAGCACCATGCCCACCATGGTGATAAGGATCCCCTTGAAGAGCGCGACCACGTATTCGCGCGGCAGTTTGAGGGAATGGAGCTGGAATGCGACGAAGAAGATGACCAGCGGCGTGAGTGCCATGAGCACATCGAGGATGATGTGATCCATTCCCTCGAGGATCCCGGGACCGATCATAGGGGCATGACCACCCCCAGCAGCATGACTCCCAGGATGGGGCCTATGGAGGCGAGCCCGATCAGCCCGAACCCTTCAGAAAGCGCGGAACGCCCTCCCATGACCGCGGTTACGCCGATCCCCAGCGCGAGAATGAACGGGACGGTGATCGGCCCCGTGGTAACGCCGCCTGCATCGAAGGCGATCGGGAGAAATTCCGGCGACGTGAAGAACGAGAGCAGGATGATTGCGCCGTATCCCGCCGTGAAGAGGTACAGGATGGGCACCCGGTAGATGATGCGCAGCATGGCAGTCGCCACAAAGAACCCGACCCCGACTGCGATCACGAGGACGAGGGGGGTCTGGGCGATGCTGCCGTTCGAGACAGTGTCGATCATCGTGGTCAGCACGCGGACGTCTGGTTCGGCAACCGTGGTGAGCACCCCGAAGAGAAAGGATACGACGAGAATGAGGAGGATCGAACCAGATTTCGGCAGCTCCGCACCGATCGCCTCCCCCATGGGCAGCAGGCCGACCCTGACGCCGATCAGAAAGAGGGCAATCCCGAAGACCATCATGACGGCCCCGATGAGGAACTGCAGAATGGCGGCAGTCGACGATCCCAGCAGGAATATCTGGACCAGCAGGATTACCAGCAGTATGGGCAGGATCGCCTGTGTAACTTCCCGAAAGGTGTGTTTGTAGTCATGCATCATCGCAGATAACCCCGGAGATCTGATCGACGGGGAACCGGCAGATTGTCAGTCGTTCTGGCATGGTTCCGCGCCCGTTCTTCCTGCTAGATCATTCCTTCTCCATCTGCAAAAAGACCTTCTCAGCAGGCACGCGCTCCGACGTGGTCGGGCGGCTGTTCCCGTTGCCCGGATCGGCCTCCTGTGCGTTGCAGGAGGGGGCCGGGCACAGCCCGCCGTGTTCGGCGGATCAGTGCCGGGGGTTCTGCCCTTCGGCCCGATCTCTCCCGAAGGACACCCACTTGAACGTCTCCATCACGACGATGACGATGGCGGCGATGACCAGGAAGGTCAGCCACTGCTCCAGGGTCACGGGGGCCAGCCCGAGGAGGTCCTGCATGAGGGGGATGTGGAGGGAGAGAATGTGCAGCCCCTGCATCAGGACCACGCCCAGCACCAGAACGGTGTTGCTCTGCAGGGGGACCGCAAAGAGGGAGCGGTACTCGGAACGGCAGTTGAAGACGTGGAAGTTCTCGAAGAGCACCATCAGCAGCAGGAGCAGGTTCCGGGCCATCGTCTCCTCCATGCCGGTCCCGATCAGCCACCCGAAGGTCAGGAACGCCACAAGGCCGACGGTCATCCCGGACAGCAGGGTCTGCTGCAGCATCAGCCGGTTGAAGACGCCTTCTTCGGGGTCACGCGGCTTCCTGCGCATCGCCCCCTCTTCCCCCGCCTCGAAGGCCAGCGCCACTCCCTGGATGCCGTTGGTGACCAGGTTCAGCCAGAGCAGCTGCACGGCAATGAGCGGCAGGGGCAGCCCGGCAACGAGTGCCAGGATGAAGAGCACCACCTCCGCAAGGCCGGTGGAGATGAGCAGGTAGGTCACCTTCCGGATGTTGTCGTAGGCAAACCGCCCCTCCTCGACCCCGGCGACGATGGACGCGAAGTTGTCGTCGGTGACGATCATGGAGGCCGTATCCTTGGCCACGTCGGTCCCGGACCCCATCGCCACGCCGATGTTTGCCCTCCTGAGTGCCGGGGCGTCGTTGACCCCGTCCCCGGTCACGGCAACGAAATGCCCGCGCCGGACCATGGTGTCGACGATCTCCATCTTCTGGACCGGGCTCACCCGGGCAAAGACCCGGATGCGGTCGATGGCCCCAGCGAAGGTGGGAAGCGCAGGGTCTCCCAGATCCTCCAGCTGTGGCCCGGTCATCACCTCGTCCATGGAGCGGGCGATGTCGAGCTCGCGGGCGATGGTGAGGGCGGTCCGGGGGTGGTCGCCGGTGATCATCACCACGTCGATACCGGCACGGTGGGCCGTCACGACCGACTCCCTGACATCGGGCCTGAGCGGGTCGATGAACCCGACCATGCCGAGCAGCGAGAGGTCGGGCTGCACGTCCCGTAATTCGGCGTCCTCGCCGGGAAGGGATGCTACCCGGCCTTCGGCGACGACGAGCACCCGGTAGCCGCTCTCCATCAGCTCCACGAGCTGCTGCTCGACGGCAGCGGCGTCGAGGGGGACCGTCCCCTCCGCAGTGGTCATCGTGGTGCAGTACGGGAGGACCGCTTCCAGTGCGCCCTTGACGGCGACGCCGACCGGCGATTCCGCGCCGTCGCCTTCTTCGTGATAGTAGACGGCCGCGTACATCCGCTCCGATTCAAAGGGGACGTCTGCCACCGTCCGGATGGAGTTCCTGACGGTGTCCGGGTCGATGCCCGCCTTATACGCCAGGGAGAGGAGCGCCACGTCCATGGCGTCGCCGTGGTTGACCCATTGGCCGTCCTCAAGATAGAGGGACCCCTCGTTGCAGATCACGGCGCTGCGGGCGAGGGTCTGCACGGCAGCGGTCATCGACGCGGGAAGGGGGGTGTCGCCGGCGGCGGCGATCTCCCCCTCGGGGGTATAGCCCGCGCCGCTCACCTCGACCAGCCCGGACGGGGGGATGAGCACGACCCGCGCCGTCTGCTGGTTGACGGTCAGCGTCCCGGTCTTATCGGTGGCGATGGTGGTGCAGCTCCCCAGGCTCTCCACGGCGGCCAGTTTGCGCACGATGACATTGCGGCGCGCCATCCGGGATGCCGCAATGGAGAGGGCCACGGTGATGGCCACCGGGAGCCCCTCGGGAATGGCGGAGACGACCAGGGCGACGGCCAGGAAAAAGACCTCGACGGGAGGGGTTCCCTGGGAGAGGGCCACGATTGCCATCACCGCGCTCGCGGCGATGATCAGGATGCCCACCTTGCGGGAGAACTCCTCCATCCTGATAATGAGGGGCGGTTTTGCCGATTCGGCCCCCGAGACGGCGCGGGCGATCAGCCCCACCTCGGTGCCGGTGCCGGTGCCGGTCACCACGCCGCAGCCGCGGCCCGTCACGACCGTGCTGCCCGCGTAGGCCATGTTGGACCGGTCGCTCACCGGGATCTGCTCGTCCAGCACCCCGACGGTCTTTGTAACCGCATCCGACTCGCCGGTGAGGAATGATTCGTCGACATTCAGGTTGGCCGCATGGAGCAGCCGTATGTCGGCGGGGACACGGTTTCCGGACTCCAGGAGGACGAGGTCGCCGATGACCGCATCCTCGGCGGGAAGGGTCCGCCAGGCATCGTCCCGCCGTACCCGCGCCGTCACCTGCAGGAGGGTCTGGAGTTTCAATGCGCTCTGCTCGGCCTTCCATTCCTGCGCGGTCCCGATGACCGCATTGATGACCACCACGAGGAGGATGAACGCGGCGTCCTTGAAATCGCCGATCAGCACGGATATGACGCCAGCGATGAGAAGGATATAGATCAGGGGGCTTTTGAACTGGTGAAGAACGATCTCCGGCAGTCCCGGCGGTTTTTTGGCCGGCAGGACGTTTTTCCCGTATTGCTTCTGCCGGAGGGCGGCCTCCTCCGACGCGAGCCCCTTCGGGCCGGTGTCGAGCGTCGCGTAGATACGATCGATGGGCAGCGCATGCCAGGGCATGCCTGCGGGCAGTGCCGGTTCGCCGGTCACGGGTTCGTCGTTCATGTCTGGTGTTTCCGGTGGGATCGTCGCAAACCGGGCTTCCTCGTCCGGGGCCTGATCCGGGCAGAACAGTGCGATGAGGCGTCAGCCTCGTTTCCGCGTGATGACCATTTCGCAAAATGGGTCCCCGCAGCACATCGACCGGGTGATGGTGATGCCAAACGCGGGGTTCAGGGCGTCGATCGCATGCCTGACGTAGGCGGTGCAGACGGCGTGCACGCCGGAGGGCGGGATGTCGGGCGCACGCTCATCGCGGAAAAGGGCGCACTCGGTCAGCCGGATGACCGCCTCGTCGGGGAACCCTTCGATGAACCGCGTCTCGAATGCCGGCCCGAAGAGGATGACCGAAACGGCGCCCATGGTCTGGACAAGGTCGGCAGCATGCTCCCGCGGCATGCTGTACCGGTCAGCGACGAGGCGGATTTCATCGCCCATCTCGGCAAACAACTGTTCGGTACAACGGGAGAGGTCCCGATTGCCGGGAGGCGCCCTGCCCAGCGCCACGACGAGGCGGGTAAGGACACGGGTTGCCATGCGCCACCGCATTCCCTCGGGGATATCTTTGACTCGCACCATATGCCTGCATCTCGCGATCGGTGTCCATCTACGGACGTCCTGACACCCAAGATATTCTCGGGTGACTATAAAAGAATTCCCCACGGCAACGGAGATGCCGGCCCGCGTCTTCGCCATGCCCGCAGGATTCCCCGTGCACTCCCTCGCATTCCGGCCGCCGGGGGGGCCTGCGGGTTCGCCCCCGACCATTCCTGCGTAGTACAGGCGACGCCCATCCATCTCCCCGTCATCAGAGAGATCACGTGACAGTGGAACTGAGATTGCGAAACGGCCGCACACGGGGACACCGGTCAGGACACACCAAGAATATACGCCAGGGGAGGCTTCGGCACATGCATCTGCCACCGCTGGGCGGCAACCACACCGCAGTGCGGCTGGTCGATGACATCATAGCAAACCCGGACACATACACCGACGTCCGCTACATTGTGGAGAACATGCAGTCCGGCGAGCTGGCTAAGGGGGTGGAAGAGGCCCTTCTTGACCGGAACGTCCCCGTGGAGCGGGTGGTGTTCACCAACTTCCCGAAATCGATTCCGGGCGTGGACTCCATCCCCGAGGTGCTGGCCTACAACAA
>DSDF01000062.1 GCA_011048835.1 Methanoculleus sp.
AAGCAGGCCGATCATCCTCTCGGCGGGGCACCGGACCGACCTTGCTCTCGCAGAGGCGGTCGTGCGCGCGACACTGAGGGGTGGCCGCATGCCCCTGCCCCTCCTCGAGGCGCACCGGTGCGCAGCCGCCCTCAGGTCGGCGGTCGTGCACGGGCGGTGAGGTGCGGGCCCCCGCACGCGTTATTGCGGCGGGCGCACCTCCTTGCGCACCCAGCCGAGATATGCCCCGCTCCCCGCCGTGACCGGGAGGGCGATGATTTCAGGAATGTCATACGGGTGCATCTTTCGTATCGCCTGCTCCACTGCATCGAAGAGCGGCGCAACGGTCTTGATGAACAGCAGGTCCTCATCGTCGCTGGCGATCCTCCCCTCCCACCGGTACATGGAATGCACCCGATGCCGGTTCACGCAGGCGGCAAGCCTGCTCTCGAGGAGGGCGCGGATGATCGCATCCGACGCGTCCTGCGGTGCGGTGCAGAGGATAACCAGGGTCCCGAACGATGCATCGTCCATGGCCCCGCATACTGCCGGCCACCACATGAACGTTGCGCCGGGGGGACGTTGCGTACCGCAAGCTACATGCTCTCCGGCGAAAAGGAACCTTCTCATGCGAATCGGGATCATGGCCGACACCCACGACAACCTGCCGCTCATCGCCCGGGCGGTGGCGCGGATGAACGAGGAAGCAGCAGACCTCGTGCTGCACGCCGGGGACTTCGTATCGCCTTTCGTGATACCGGCGCTCTCGGAGCTCGACGCTCCCCTGACCGGGGTGTTCGGCAATAATGACGGCGATCGGCGGCTTCTCGCCAGAAAATGCACCGGGTACGAGAACGTCGAGATCCGGGGTGCGTTTGCCCATATCGTCGCGGACGGCCTGGCCATCGGGATGCTCCATGGCGATGACGACGCCCTCCTCGAAGCACTGGTGGACCGGTGCGGGTTTGACGTGGTGGTCCACGGCCACACGCACACTGCCGCGATCAGGCATGCGGGATCGACGCTCACCATCAATCCGGGAGAGGTCTGCGGGTACCTCACCGGCAGATCGACGGTGGCGCTCCTCGATACCGCCACGCGGGAAGGCCGGATCCTGCCCCTCTGACACCCGTGCGGGGCTGCAGGGAAGCGTATTTATGCTCCCGGAACCAGATCCCATCGTATGCCCGTCTGCAAGGACTGCATGTATTTCAAAACCGGAAAAGGAGATACCGGCGAGTGCGAAATCAACGGGCCGACAGAACCGGACAGGGATGCCCAGAGGTGCCCGTCACGGACCTTCCGCCCGAAACCATCCTGATCCAGGCCGGTCCCGGCCTGCAATCACGAGTGCAAGGCCGCACCGCTGCGCGGAAATGCGATGCGAAAGATTCAAGCGTCTCTGCACCGATTTCACCACGGGAGAAGCCGGATCATGGCATGCGAGCACTGCAAATCCGAATCGGCCAGAGGCACGCCCACGTGCCCGTTTTGCGGCGAGGAGCTCTACCGGACGAAACGACGGGAGCAGCTGCTGTACTACCTCCTCGTCGCCGGTATCTTTGCCGCGCTCCTGTTCTTTTTCCTCACCATGAGGAACCTCCCCATCTTCTGATCTGCCGGCAGGATGCGCACCGGGATGAGGCGCGGAGATCCGGGTCCGCAGGGCACCGCGATTCTTTCGACGCCTGCATACCTATTTATCCGGCGGATCCCGAGCTTACTTTCACAGATGCAGGTGAACCTCAAACGCTACGGCCTCTATCTTCTCCGCTGGCAGTTGAGCACGCCGATCCTTGCGGGAGTCGGCATCATCCTCGTCGCCATGGGCCAGGTCGTCTCGGCGGTCATCGCCAACCTCATCGGGGGACTGATCTTTTTCTGGGTCGACCGCTTTATTTTCACCTCGGATGCGCTCGACGCCCAGTGGGAGGTGAAGGATGCCGTGGTCTGCGTGGACTGCGGGCGGGTCAGCAGGGGCTATCGCCTCGTAAAAACGAAAAACTACGACCGGAGCAGGGATCGCGAGCCCGAGTTCCGGTGCGAGGAGTGCTCGATTGCAAAATCACGCAGGCTGAAGGAGCAGGGCTTCGACCACTGACGCCGCCTGCGTTACGCCGGATCGCACTGCATCATCGCACGCGCCATCAGCCGGGCAACCCGGAGCGGCTCGGGGATCTTTCCGGTGGCGGTGAAATCATTGCAGAGGCGTGCAGCCTGTGAATCCTCGATCCCCCATCCCCGGATATAGATGCGGTGCCCGGTATGCAGGGCAATCTCCGTTCTCGCCCCGAGACGCACGTACGCCTCGATCCGTTCCTCGTCGCCCGGAAAATGAGCGGCGATCTCCTCCTCGAGACCCTCCGATGCTTCATAGGTGACGGCGATCACGGGCAGCCCGGTCTGCTCGAGGATGACGAGGGGATCGACGATGTTGAACCAGGCGATGACGCACCCGCTGATCATGATGCAATTGATATCCGCCCGCCCGAGGTGCCCGACCATCCGCAGCACGGCACCGGTCGCATCCATGCCGCCCACCGTGATCCGGCCGAACACCGCCCCGTCGATGATGCGGTCCTTGCGCATCACCAGGCCGCACACCGTCGAATGCTCTCTTCCAGAAAAGCTTTCGGCGATTCCAAGCACCCTCAGCCCTTTTTTGGCCACGTGCATGAAAGCACTTATGACGATGAATCTTAAATAGTATATCCAATGGAAATCATCAACGATGATGTCTGCATCTTCATCCCCACCCTCAACGAGGCCCCGACCATCGGATCGCTGATCCGGAGGTTTCGGGAACGGGGATACCGGCACATCCTGGTCGTGGACGGGAACAGTTCGGACGGGACCGCAGACATTGCCCGAACCGAGGGGGCGAGGGTTGAGATCCAGACAGGCCGGGGAAAGGGAAATGCCATCATCGAGGCACTCGATCTCATCGACCGCCCGTATGTGCTCATGCTCGACGGCGACGGGACCTACGCGCCCGAAGAGGCGGAAGTGATGCTCCGGCCCCTCTTCGAGGGCGCGGATCACGTTATCGGCAACCGCCTCGAGAATCCCGATGCAGGAGCGCTGACCCGGCTCAACCGCTTCGGCAATGCAGTGATCAACTACCTCTTTAAAATGGCCCACGGGATGTACCTCTTTGACATCCTCTCCGGCTACCGTGCATTCACCCTCGCATCCGCGAAGATGCTGCACCTCAAAGAGTCGGGGTTCGAGATCGAGACGGAGATGGCAGCAGAAGCGGTGCGGCACGGCCAGAATGTCGCCGTCGTCCCGGTCCAGTACCGGACGCGTCCCGGAACCGATACAAAACTGAGCCCCCTGAAAGACGGGCTGAAAATCATCTCGACCGTCTACCGCATGGCGAAAATGAGCAACCCGCTCTTCTATTTCGGCCTGATAGGGCTGATTTTCGTCGCCTTCGGCAGTGTCACGGGCCTGTACGTGATCTATGAGTGGTTCCAGCGCATCGAGCACATCCCCCTCACCATCCTCACCATGCTGCTCCTCGTGCTCGGGTTCAATATCTTTATGTTCGGGGTGATCAGCGACATGATCCTCACCTTCCACCGCGAGGTGATGCGGGAGATCTACCGCCTGAAGCCCCCGAATTCACCCAAATAATACAGTATTTTACATGCGTGCTCCACCGCCGATGTGAGGATCAGCGCCTCGCGGAGCGTCGCCCCGAACGCAAAGGTGCCGTGGCCCCGGGCGAGTGCCACGGGGGAGGACGAGATGCCCCCCGCGACCGCACGGGCGAGCTCCTGCGTCCCCGGCGGGCCTTCCACCACGGGAACGAGAGGGCAGAGCAGCGATCCCTCGCTGTCCACCGGCTCGATCCGGTCGAACACGAGCGACGCCGCCACGGCAAAGGGGGGGTGGGCATGCACGCAGGCCGTATGGGACGATGCGCGATACGCCTCCAGGTGCACGCGGTATTCGCTTGACGCCGCGTCCGGCACGGGGCCGCGCAGGGGCACGAACACCGGCTCGGTGGTCTCGTCGAGAAACGATCCTCCTGCGGTGATGTACATGCCGCCGTGTGCACGCACGCTCAGGTTCCCGAAATTGCCGGAAACCAGCCCCTCCTGCATGAGGCGCAGGCCGATATCAGAAAAGAATGGTTGCGGCATAACTCTCTCCGTCAACGTCGCCGGGCACGCGTGAGAGGGCGATTTCGCCCCCCGGCGATCATGCCCGCGCATGCGCACCGGTTATACAAACCGGATTCCCACGTCCTTCATCCGGTTGAGCCGGGCAAGGTTGAGGAGCAGCGGCGTGATGCTCTCCACGATCGACGACATCGCCAGCGGGCCGGCATCAAATGCACGGAGCCTGCCGATGGAATCGACGAACTGCATCACCGTCGCCCCGGCACCCGCGTCGTCACTGCACACGGCCACCGAATACTCGAGTTCGTCGGCGAGATCTTTCCAGCGGTTCGCGGCGATGTTGTTGAACGCAGTGACAACCTTTGCGTCCGGCAGCAGGCGGGCGACGAGCTGCGCCGCGGAGCCCTCCCCGGGCGGGTCGTAGTAAAAATCCTTCGATTTCCCGATGGGATTGACCGGAGAGACGACGATCTTGTCCTCGAACCCGGTCAGTTCTTCCAGTGTGCTCTCCACAAACCGGTAGGGAATCGCAAGGACAATGATCTCGCCTTCGTCCACCGCATCCTGGTTGCACAGCCCGGTGCAGTGCCCGGACACCCCCTTCTCCTGCAGCGATGCGAGGGTGCACTCGCTCGCCGAACAGGCTTTCTCCACATCTCTCGAACCGATGATGACCTCATGCGAGGGGGCGAGGCGGAGCGCCATTCCCTCGCCGATACCGCCGGTGCCCCCGACGATCCCGATCTTCATGCATCCACCAGCGGGGAGAGAATTGCCTCCAGTTCGTCGGCACGGGTCACGCCTTCCAGCGTCCTGACGATCTGGCCGTCCTTTTCAACGACGAGCGTCGGGACGACCCGTATGCCGTATTTTACCGCCTCCTCCATATTGCGGTCGACATCGATCATGCGAATCTCGATCGTCTCCCCCATGCGTTCTTTCAGCTCATCGAGGATGGGTTTCTGGATCTTGCACGGTCCGCACCACTCAGCAGAAAAATCTATCAATACAGGTTTTGCCATGGCACAATCCCTTCACTGAAGTCGCAGAAAAGATAAATAAATATTGTTATCGGGATTATCGGGACAGAAGCGCCATGATTATCTTTCCGTAGGCGGGCCGGGTGATGATCACGCCGATGAGCACTCCCAGGATGGTGACGATGGCGAACCCGCGCAGCGACGAGAGATCCATCACGGCGAGCGGGAGCATGGCGATGATCGTCGTCGATGCCGCCACCACGATGATGCCGAGCGCACGCAGCAGGCGCTTCTGGTAGAGATTGGGCGAGGGAATGCCGCCTTCATGGAGCACCTCATCGGTGATGACCACGAGCTGGTCGATGCCCGTGCCGAGCACGGCGATAATCCCGGCGATGGCCGCGAGATCCAGCTGCTGGATGTACCGGGCGATGCCGAGGAGGATGACGATTTCCACCATATTGGTCCCGACCATCGGCAGCACGATCAGCGGTTCCCTGTACCGGTAGTAGACGACCACGGCCACCGCGAGCAGGGCGAACAGGCCCGCGAGGATGCTCATCGTCTTGAAGTGCTCTCCCAGCGCTGCGGAAACGGATCCAGAGCCTGCGATCGAAACGTCGACGGGGAGCGCACCGGCACGCAGGTGGATTTCAAGGTTTTTTGCCTCTTCCAGCCCCGCATCACCGGCTCCGGTCGACGCACTGAGCGACCGCACGGTCGATGTCCGGAGATCGCCGGCGAGTTCGGGGGAGAGCGGTGCGCTGTAGACCACCTCATCGTCAAGGAGCATGATGAGATCGTGCGCCTCGGGGTTGTCCACCGCACCGTAGGTCAGCGCCGCTTGTCTGAATGCCTTCGCCCCGTCCTCGTCCAGGGTGAAGCCAACCCCCCAGAGCGTGCTCCCGGGTTCCCTGCTCGGCGTGGAGACGCTGGTGATAGCGTCGCCGAAGAGCACGTGTTCGGTCGTGTCCCCGATAGTCTGGATGCGGATTTCGAACTTCCCCTGCTGGCCCACCACGTCCTGGGCCGTGGCGATATCCGCTCCGGCGAGTTCGATCCTGATGTACCTGGTGACCCCTGACATCCCGCTGATGGTATTGACCCGAGCATCGCGCGTTCCCAGGCTGTTGATCTTGTCCTCGAGAATGCGCTTGATGTCGCTGGCGGTCGATTCGGAAACGCCCTGCTCGTAGGCGACCACGGTGCCGCCCGCCGCTTCGAACGCCGCCTCGAGTTCCTCCCGGGTATAGGATTTCCGGATTTCAAGGCGGTCATCGTCGATCAGGAGGATCTCTCCATCCAGTCTCGCGTCGAGATCCGCGGCAAACGAGGCGCGGTCGCGGTCCGTGGCGAAACGGACCACCTCCGCGTCGAAGCCGAGCTGGATCCAGGCGCCGCCCTCGAGATCGAGCCCGAGCTGCAGGTTGCCGGTCACCCCCTTCTCCGGGGAGAACGGCACGAAATAAATGCTCGCCAGGGAGAAGGCCACGAGAACGGTCATCAGGATGATGCGCCAGTCCGAGAATACCGCCCGGAGTGTATCGCTGCTCATCTCGCACCTCCCGCCGGGGATGCAAGGTACCACTTCAGCAGGCCGGCATTGAGCATCCACGTGTTCATGAGGTCGATGACCAGACCGACCAGGAGCACCACTGAAATATCCCGGACGATGGCGAGCTGCCCGATGCTCGAGACCACGAACATCGCCGCCACGGCGGTCAGCGTGGTCGTGGTCATGATCAGCCCCGTCCGAAAGGCGCCTTCCAGTTTTTCATCCAGCTTCCCCTTTCGTTTCAGGAGTTTGGAGGTAAGCAGGACATCGCTGTCCACCGAATAGCCTATCAGCATCAGGAGGGCGGCGGTGGTTCCAAGCGTCAGCGAGATGCCGAGCACATCCATGAACGCCGCGGTAATGACGATGTCAGAGAATGCGGAGAGCACGACGGCAACGGAGGGGATGATTCTCCGAAACGCCAGAAAGACCACCACGGACATGCCGGCAAACGAAAACAAGAGGGCGTAGAGCGCCTGTGACTGGAGGGTCCTGCCGAACGTCTCCCCGATCTGGTCGATCCCCGCATCGGGGTATCGCTCCTGTATCCGTGCCGTCAATGCCCTGAACCGTTCATCGTCGAGCTGCTCGAATACCAGGTATCTGCCGTCGTTGATGCTTTCCCCGACACTGGAAAGCGGGAAATCGGCAAAATATTCTTCAATCTCCTCCCTGCTGTCCGGGGTGAATAGCGTGACACCGACACCGCCGGCAAAATCGATTCCCGGGTTGACCGGCAACCCCGTTGCGAGGGTGTTGAAGGAGAGAAATATGAGCGATACCCCCAGGAGCAGGAGGGGGAGCGCAACCATGTGCGCGGGGGGGTACCTGCTGATATCGTAGGTGAAAAATCCCATGTACTAATGGTGCACCCGCACCAGTTTAAATGATCGGTAACTGCACGGTAAAAATGGCGCAGATTGCCTGAAATGTCACAAATCACCTCAAAGCAGCGGTCTTGCAGACGCACCGCACCGCCGCGGCGCACAGGGTGCGGCGCCCTCCGGGACGGGCATGACCCTTCAGACGCAAACCGGAGGCCTTTTTCATCGCATTCTCCCGCAAACGCCTCAAAACAGTTTTTTGAGGAAAAAATGAAAAAATATAAATAAAATTCTACGAAACACCGACATATGAGAACGCCGGCGGATCTGAAAAAGGAGATCGAGTCCCGTCTGAAAAAGTATCTCTCCAGGGATAAAACCGGCATTCGGCACGAGCTGCTGAAGCTGTTCCTGAAAGTCAAATCTCTGAGGGTGGCCGATATCTATGAAAACCTAAAGGATCGCTTCACGACCAGCCACCACTCGATCGCCTCGATGGTGGGCATCATCGCCTCGAAGATCGGCATCCTGCACGTGCGAAAAAACAAGGACAATGTCACAACGCACTATGAGCTGAAGGAGCAGTACGAGGACATCGTCACCAAACTCGTCGGCCCCGTTTGACAACCCGGGAATAAAAATTCTTTTTTACTTTTCTTTTCAATTGATACACAGCGATGCATTCTTATCACGGGTGTGGATCCGCGCCACACACGATCTCCATCGACGAAGAGGTCAGGTCATACATTCTCGAGAGGGAATGCGATTTTCGCGTCTGCACTTCCTGCGGCGGCCCGGTGCTCCTCCCCACCACAATCAAACCGCCGAAGGCAACGGACACCGAAATATATATCGATGATCGCACAATCTATGTCTCGATATACCAGGTACGGTTTCTGGATCGAATCAAAGCAGACATGCTCCCCCATTTCTGCATGTATTAGGTGGGCATACATTCCATGCCGTTTACTGAACTGGAGCACACGGCCGATATCCTTGTCAGGGTGAACGCATCGAGCCTCGAGCAGCTCTTCGCGGAAGCGGCGCGAGCGATGTTTTCCTTCATGCATGAACAGAGAAAGAAAGGATCGTTCTCGCGCACCCTGGCGCTTGAGGCCGCGGACAGGGAGACGCTCCTGCATGATTTTCTCTCGGAGCTGCTCTATGTAGCAGAGGTTGACAATCTGGTGTTTTCCGACGTCGATGTCTCGATCTCGGGATCCGCTCTTGCAGCGACGGCGTACGGCGAACCATTTGATCCGGACGTGCATGCAGAGGGCACGGAGATCAAGGGGGTCTCGTATTACGGCCTGCAGATACGCAAAGACGAGCAGGACCACCACTATCGCGTGGAGATCCTGTTTGACGTGTGAGGTGAGGTGCAGATGCTGGAGAGTTTGAGAAAACTGGGTGGTGTTGAGTGGGAAATTCCCATCGGCTACACGCCCAATATGAACGTGCCGGGGAAATTTTTCCTCTCGGATCGTCTCGCGGCCGAGGTCGAGGAGGGGGCGATCCAGCAGCTGGCAAACGTTGCCACGATGCCGGGCATCGTGAACTACGCGCTCGCAATGCCGGACATCCACTGGGGATACGGGTTTCCCATCGGCGGTGTCGCGGCCTTCTCACCCGACCACGGGGTGGTCTCCCCCGGCGGGGTGGGCTTCGACATCAACTGCGGGGTCAGGCTGATCGCGACCCCGCTCCGGGAAGATGAGTTCGACAACCGCAGGGAATTGATCGAACGCCTCTTTCGGGCGGTGCCGACCGGGGTCGGGGCAAGGAGCCCGATGAAGCTCGCCGTGTCCGAATTAAAACAGCTGCTCGTCGAGGGCGCGTCATGGGCCGTGGAGCACGGGTTCGGCATGGATGCGGATCTCCTCCACTGCGAGCAGGAAGGGAGGATGGAGGAGGCGGACATCGCGCATGTCAGCGAGAAAGCGCTACAGCGGGGGATTCCCCAGTGCGGAACGCTCGGGTCGGGCAACCATTTCCTTGAAATCCAGGTGGCGCGGGAGATCGTGGACAGGGATGCTGCCGCTGCATATGGCATCGCCGAGGGGCAGATCTGCATGATGATCCATTGCGGGTCGCGGGGCCTCGGCCATCAGGTCTGCACGGACCACCTGAAGGTGCTCGAGCAGGCGACGAAACGGTACGGCATCGACCTTCCCGACCGCCAGCTCGCCTGCGCCCCGCTGCACAGCAGCGAGGGAGAGGCATATTTCTCCGCGATGGCTGCAGCGGCGAACTATGCGTGGGCGAACCGGCAGATGATCATGCATACCGCACGCACCGTGGTCGCCGACCTCTACGGGGTCGACTACGGGGAGATGCACCTGGTCTACGATGTCGCCCATAATGTCGCCAAATTCGAGGAGCATCTCGTCGACGGGCGGCGGGTGGAGCTCTGCGTGCACCGGAAGGGAGCGACCCGCGCCTTCGGGCCCGACAGGCCCGAGGTTCCGCAGGCGTATCGCGCCACCGGACAGCCGGTGATCATCCCCGGGAGCATGGGCACCTCGTCGTACCTTCTCAAGGGCACAGAGATCGCCATGGAGAAGAGCTTCGGGAGCACCTGCCATGGCGCGGGACGCGTGCTCAGCCGAAGCAGGGCGAAAAAACAGTACCGGGGATCGACATTGAAAAAAGAACTCGAGCAAAGGCATATCGTGGTCCGGGCGGCAAGCGATGCTGTGATCGCGGAGGAAGCGCCCGGGGCGTACAAACCGAGCGACGAGGTGGTGCGGGTGGTCGATGCGGCAGGGCTGTCGCGGGTGGTCGCCCGGCTCGAGCCGCTGGGAGTGATCAAGGGATGAAACGGAAAGCGGGATTGGCATGGGATTGCGAGCTCACCTTCAACCGGTACATCGAGGACTGCGGTGTCCAGTGCGAAACCGTGACGCCCCAGATGATTGCGGCGCCGTTCTATCGCGGCCGGTATGTGGGGCTGGTCATTCCGACGGGATTCGGCAACCCCAATTATTCGGGGCTGCTTCCCGCATTGAAGGCATCGGCATCACGGATACGGGCATTCGTGGAGCACGGCGGCAACCTCCTCGTCTGCGGCGCCATGAGCAGCAGGCCCGGGGCCTATGACTGGCTTCCCATCGATGTCGAGTATTGCCACGAATACTTCACCGCACGGGTGCACATCAACCAGGACCGCCCCTTTGCATCGATCCTGGAGGATTTCGACTGTGATGCAGTGGAATGCGACGGCTTCTTCACCCGCTACGAGGGCACCCCGATCGTCACCTCCGGGGAGGGAAGAACGCTCATGTTCAGCGAGCAGCTCGGCAGGGGTACGATCGTGGTGACGGCGGTGCACGAATATCCTTCCCGCTCATTTCTCAGGGCATTCTGTTCGCATGATAAGGAAACCTTATTTTAGATTGAAAATTCACTGAACTTGTGAGGCATGTCAGATGGAAGGGCATATCATCTCGGCACGTTCAACGGCAGAAGATTTTTTCCCGGTGTGCATGGCGTTTCATGAGCTGCTGAATAAACTGCCGGTGACCGCCCGGTCACGCGATGGTCCGGGCATCCGGATCGAAGACGGAACCGTGATCGACACCGCATACTCGGGCCCCATCCTCGAACGGGTGATTGCCGAAAACACCATCATCAAGACGAGACCTCAATCCGGTGCCTACAGCGGGATTCCCGTCATCGTCGCGCCCCTGCGCACACGCGACGGCGAGGCAATCGGGGCCATCGGCGTGGTGGACATCACCGGCATCTTCGATCTGGCAACCCTCATGGAACACCAGTCGGAGATCCTCAAGCAGGTGTGCGGGAAGGACCCGTGCCCTCTTCCCGAAGAAGCAATCAGCTCGAAAAGGTAATCGCCATGAACGAAGCGGCGTTTAAGGTACTCGGCATCCTCGATCAGACCCGGGGGCCGATTTCGGGGGAAGCGATGAGCGCCCAGCTCGGCATCACGCGATCGGCGGTATGGAAGCACGTACAGGAACTGCGTGAGATGGGGTATACCATCTCCTCGTCCCGCGCCGAAGGCTACGAGCTCGTGGATCGGCCCGACAGGCTCTTTCCCTATGAGGTGCGCCGATATCTCAAAACAAAGTTCATCGGCAGGGATCTGCGGTACCACCATACGCTCGCTTCGACGACGTGGGCGGGCAAAGACCTGTTCAACGGGGCCGCGGACATCACCGCATTCCACGGCACGGTGGTCATCGCCGAAGAGCAGACCGGAGGGGTGGCACGGCTCGGCAGGGCGTGGGTCTCGCCGACCGGCGGCATCTGGATCACCATCATGCTCAACCCCACCATCCCCCTCGAGCATATGCACATGATTACCATGGCGGGGTCCATCGCGGTTGCCCGGGCACTTCGCAGGGAATTTGATCTCGGCGCGTTGATCAAATGGCCGAATGACATCTATATCGGGGATAAAAAAGTCTCCGGACTGCTCCTCGAGCTCTCCGCGGAAGCGGACACCGTCCACTACTGCCTGCTCGGCATCGGGATCGATGCCAATGTGTCCCTGGAGGAGATGCCCCCCGCGCTGCGCGGGACCATCACCTCGATCTCGAGCGAACTGGGCCGCGATATCAACCGCCCGAAACTGCTGGCCCGGCTCTTGAAGGAATTTGAACAGCGCTATCTCCTGCTGGAAGCCGAGGAGTACGAGGCGGTCGTCAGGGAATGGAAGAGCCTCTCGCTCACGCTCGATCACCGGGTGCATGTCAAAACGCTGCGCAAGAGCTTCGACGGCGAGGCGATCGACATCGACGAGCACGGCGCCCTCATCCTGCGCAAGGACAACGGGAAGATCGAGCGGGTCATCGCCGGCGACTGTTTCCATATCTGAACGCCCCTTCTTTTTTTCCGGATCGTATTCCAGCCCCCCAACGCCTGCATCCCTATAATCGGTCGAGAGAGCCGCCGCATGCACCCATGGTCCCCCGCCGGAACAAATGCTATATTGTCAACCGACCAAAAATTATTGGTTAACATGTACGGTAATCCACGCCGCAGCCTCCGTATCGCCCGGTCCGCGCAGGTGATCGCCCTGATCGCGATCGGTTCGTGGTTTTCGATCACCATCCCCTTTCTCCCCGTGCCCTTCACGCTGCAGACCCTCTTCGTGCTTCTTGCGGGCGCGCTGCTGAAGCGGTACGCGGTCCTCCCCGTCGGCCTCTATATCCTGCTGGGCACGCTCGGCCTCCCCCTCTTCCACCAAGGCCTTGCCGGCCCCGGCGTACTGCTCGGCCCGACCGGCGGCTACATCGCCGGGTTCCTCGGCGCCGCGGCGGTGGTGGGCATCGCCTACGAACAGACCTCGCCACTCCTGCGGGGCGCGGGCATGACCTGCGGCGCACTGCTGATCCTCGTGGCGGGATCGCTCTGGCTCATGGCATCGTCCCCCGGCCTGACCCTCGCAGGGGCGTTCCTGATCGGGTTTTTACCGTTTCTGCCGGGCGACATACTGAAAGCGGCGGCAGCGTACACCATTGCCGGGAGGCTGGCATGATCGAGCTGGACGGCATCCGCCATCACCTCCTCGCCATCCCCTGGCTCGCCCTCGACGAGGGGACGATTGCGGTGATCGGCGCAAACGGCAGCGGAAAGACCACCCTGCTCGAACTCTGTGCGGGTATCGAGGTCCCGCAGCGGGGGTCCGTCCGGATCGATGAAAGCGAGCCGCGTTCCTGCGAGGTTGGATGGGTCTGCGAGTTTCCCGATAAAAATCTCCTCTTCGAGCGTGTCAGGGACGAGATCGCATCCCCCCTCCGGTTCACGTTCGTGGACGAGGCCGGCATTGCAGACAGGGTCGCCCGCATCTGCGATCGCCTCGCCATCTCCCCCCTGCTCGAACGCCGCACCGCCGGCCTCTCGGGCGGGGAAAAGGCGCTGGTCGCCCTTGCAACCGCCCTGATCGTGCACCCGCGGGTGC
>DSDF01000079.1 GCA_011048835.1 Methanoculleus sp.
AGGGCACAAGATCCCGTGCCGATAGCTGCGCCCCCCCCACATCCAGCGGGGTTGCAGGAACGCAGGAGGGGAGCATGTAGAAGATATCGAGGGGAGTGTGCCGCCTTTCCTCGAGCATGTAGTCGAGGCCCGCCGCCCCTGCCACGTTGGCGATTTCATGCGGATCGGCGATGACGGTCGTGGTGCCGCAGGATGCGACAAGCCTCCCGTACTCGGACGGGGTGAGCAGGGAGCTCTCGATATGGACGTGGGCGTCGATGAGCCCGGGAACCACGCGGGCCTCCCCCATATCGAGCACGGATCGTCCCCGGTACTCCCCGACCCCCACCACAATGCCGTCCTGTACTGCAAACGAGGTGTGCTCCCACTCGCAGGTAAAGGGATTGAAGAGATTGCAGTTTTCGCAGACGAGATCGGCAGGCTCGTCTCCCAGAGAAGCACGAAGGCCGGCGGGGATCATGCCTGTATTTCGATATCGCGTATTTCGGTGGCGGCGCGGTCTCCATCGATCATGACATAGAGGTATATCTTGTACGTGCCCGGTTCGAGATCAATGGGAATGCGGTATTCATTCTCCCCCTGCTCCAGGAACTTGTATTCCGCCTTCTTGTACACTTCCGTCTGGCTGAATTGCTCGGTCCGGAAGATCGTCGCCTGCAGGACCACCTCCCGCGGCTCGCCGGAATTGAATACCTGAACCTTCAATTCATCCCCGTCATAGGCAACGGCGCCGAATGAATACGAGAGGCATCCCGCAATGCACCCGAAGAGGAGGAGTGCCAGTGCAAGAAGAACCAGAGAACACCTGGACGTCATTATTTCAATATAAAAATCAGCAAGATTTAATACTATTTGTTTTTCCGGGATACCGCATTGACGCGGTTGACAAATGCGGCAAGAGCCTCGTACACGTTTTCCCCGGTGATGGCGGAGATTTTGTGGGCGTAGCCATCGCAGATCACGTCAACGAACTTTTCGGGGCTGGCATCGGTGCAATCGCACTTGTTCAGCATCACTACAAACGGTATGTCCCGATCGGTGAGCCATTCGCAGAGATACAGGGTCATATCATCGATTTCGGCGGTCGAGTCCACCATCACGACGGCCCCGTCCGTCCCCCGCGCAAGGATCTGCCTGACAAACTCAAAACGCTCCTGTCCGGGTGTACCAAAGAGGTACACTTTCTTGTCGCCCACCACCACCCGCCCGTAGTCGAGCGCAACGGTGGTGGACCCGTTCTCATTATCCGCCTCAATATGACGTGATTCGGGATCGAGTGAGCGGATGAAGGTTGATTTACCGGCATTGTAGGAGCCGAAGACGACGATTTTGAGCTTATCCATACACATTATCTGTACGATCGGCGCCACAGGGTTTAACTTTTCCATTCGCTGTTTACTATACTGGCCAGGATATCGATCCTCCGGGTGCCGTCTTCACGCATGCGCATCCGGCGCTGCACGGCAGAAGAACACAGCACCGGCACATCCTGCGGGGGTTGCATCGTCACCGCGATCTCCCCTGCATCTACCGGGAGATGTCGAATACCTGCTCACCGCGGCGAAGAAGAATCGGCACATTCCTGTCACCGCGACGGGCGCGGTCAATCCTTTCACATTGTCCGGAACCGCAAATCAATTGGATGGCCTTTCGGGTTTTTGCCCCCGACACCGATCCTGGCCTGCGGAAGAATATGAATACCGGCGATAGCCCGATGCTCCGATGCAACCGGCGTGCACGCCCCACGCGGGCCATGTGCCGGGATTTTTTTTTGCGCACCAGAACATTTGCAGAAGTACATGTGTATGATTTCTATTTTCTTGACCGGATCGTCTCTGAAACGGCATTATCAATTCAATAATCAAATAGAATTGTTTTTAACTAAAAATCTCATATGTCATTTTTATACAATTCCCAAACGCGAGGTGCTGTACAATTTCCATCATTGCATTCGCCCACCACAAGGGGGGTACGGGGAAAACCACGTCATGCCTCAATATCGCAGGATTTCTGCACCTTGACGGGGATCGTGTGCTGGTCGTCGACAGCGATCCGCAAGCGAACGCCACCGCGGGACTGGGGGTGGATCCCTTCGCACAGCAACCCAATATGTATGACGTGTACATGAGCTTTTTTGAAGGATTCCCGGACATTTTTTTCGATGATGTCATCATAGAAACCCAATCCGGAATCAGTCTTGCGCCGTCGTCGCTCGACCTTGTGGGAGTCGAGCCGTATCTCTACAACATCGACGAGAGAGCGGGGATTCTCAAAGAGGCATTACAGCCGGTGAAGGATGCCTACGACCATATCCTCATCGATACGCCGCCGAGCATGGGCCAGTTCGTCATTAACGGCCTCGTTGCGGCAGACAAGACCATCGTCACGCTTGATTCCGGGATTTTTGCCCTGAAGGGCATCGAGGCGCTCGCCACCATTTTCGATGACATCGAAGAGCATGTGGGCGGAACAATTGCCGCCGATATGGCCATCCTCACGCGCTGGGGGAACGGGTCGCGTCCGGCAACCCCGATCGACGAAATTGCGTCCCTTATTAAGCGCATGCTCTACGGAAAGACGGCGGAAGGCGACGGGGCATCCGAGGCCGAACGGCTCGATGCATTCGAACATGAAGTGAAACAACTGTTCCCCTCGGTGTACGCGGTCCCCTTCGACGGGAGCGTCTACGAGGCCCAGCGACACGGCATGCCCCTGTCCGCGTACGCGCCGGAGAGTGCGGCGGCCCGCACGTATCGTGAAATAACCCAAGCCATCAGGAACTGGTGAACAGTCCCGACCAACACAGGACACGTATGGAGGAAGAGAGTATGGAGAGGCCCGGAAGAAAAGCACTCTTTAACGGCACAACCAGAACAGCCGGCAGCGACAACGGAAACGACAGCACGACCATCACCGCACTGGTCTCTGAATGGGCATCGGTCCTCGATGCGGTGAACGCGGGCGACCATGCCGCCCGCATTTCCGTCGACGGTATCGACGATTCGCTGCAACCCTTTGCCGCTGCACTGAATACCGCAATCGAGCGCATCGCTGGGGAATATGCAGAGAAAATGCAGATGGCGGCTATCTTCCGCGACAACCCCCTGCCGATGCTGATCCTGGATCGCTCGTTTGCCATCCGCGATCTCAACGAGGCATACGAGGATCTCATGCAGCAGTCTCGCGACCGGCTGATGAGCATGGAGGCCTCGGATTACAGGATATCCCTGTTGAAGGGCGACAAAACCGATGCGACCTTCACGGGCGTGAAGACAAAATCCGAGCTGGCGATCGCGTTCCGCGACGGCTCGACGAAGATCGTGGAGCAGTACGGCATCCCCGTTGCGGACCAAGACGGCGAGATCGCGAGTGCGGTCTTCGTGTTCAACGATGTCTCCCGTGAACGCGAGGAGGCGGATGCGAGAGAAAAGCAGATGAAAAAAGCGCAGGCCCTCCAGCAGCGGTCCGAGAGCATCGTGCAGGAAAATCCCATGCCGATGATCCTCGTCAGCACGGACTTCAAAATCCTCGTCACGAACCAGGCGTTTGTCGACATGAGCGGGATCGGAAAGGACCAGGTTCTCAGGATGAGCGCACGGGATTTCAAGATACTCGAACAGCACGGAGATGGCCTCGGGTTCGTGATCAAGCAGCGGAAACGGAGTTATGGGGCCGTCACCGTCGATCTCCCCAGCGGCGTGCACGTACTCGAGCAGTACGGCATTCCCATCACCACCGGTGACGGCGAGCTCGCAAACATCCTGATCGTGTACAACGACATCACCGAGGTCAAAGAGAAGGAGAAAGAAGTCCAGAAACTGATGGAGGAGGCGCAGCAGGAGGCCACTCGGCTGAACGCGAGCGCGGAAGAACTCGCAGGTGCCATGGCGAGGATGGCGGACGGCGACCTGACCGCAACCGCAACGATCGAGGAAAGCGACCCGCTCGCCCGGCTCAAACACGATTACAACACCACCCTCGCATCCATCAAGGCCACCATCGAGGAGGTCAGCAGAAACAGCGATCTCGTACAGAACACCTCGGCCGAGGTGAGCAAGAGCGCGGACGAGATCGGCAGGGCAACCGAACAGGTCGCGGTCGCCACCCAGCAGTCGTCAGAGTTCACCCGCAACCTCCTGATCCAGATAGAAGATATCAACAGGGAGATCTCCGACCTCTCCGCTTCCATCGAGGAAATCGCCAGCACGTCGCAGGAGGTCATGGCACGGGCCCAGAAAGCAGCCACCGAAGGGAATCAAGCTGCGGAAATCGGAATGGACGCCCACAATAAAATGCAGGCCGTCGGCGAGATCTCCCAGCAGAGCGTCGACGAGATCACCCACCTCAACGAACAGATGCACGAGATCAGCAACATCGTCAAGCTGATCGGTGGTATCGCCGGACAGACAAACCTGCTCGCCCTGAATGCGGCCATCGAAGCCGCACGCGCCGGCGAGCACGGGCGCGGGTTCGCGGTCGTGGCGGGCGAGATCAGGAATCTTGCGGGGGAGGCAAAGGATGCGAGCCAGACCATCGAGGATCTCATCGGCACCATCCAGACGAACAGCGACCGGACCGCCGCATCCATGAAGGCATCCCACACGGAGATCCAGGGCGGCATCGATCGGGTGAACGAGGCGATCGAGGCGCTCAACAGGATCGTGGCCGATATCGAGGTTGCGGCCCACGGCATCACCGAGATCACCAGAGCGGCCGAGGACCAGGCAAATGCCACCACCCGCGTCATGCAGAGCATGGAAGACTCCACACAGATGACCAAGGAGAACATGGAGCGTATCGAGGATATGGCCGCCCTCGCCGAGGAGGTGAGCGCATCCACCGAGGAGGTGGGCAGCGCATCCCATGAGATGACCGAAATGGCCGAACATCTCAAGGCGAAAATGGCGCAGTTCACGCTGAACTGAGGGGAGCTGTATGAGCGGCATGGTAGATCTGGTTGAATTCGAACTCAACGGCGAGCGGTACGCCATGGACATCCACCTCGCACGTGAAATCGTGGAGATGATGCCCATCACCCCCATCCCCCGGGCCCCCTCGTATATTACGGGCGTCATCAACCTCCGCGGGGAGATCACGTCGATCATCAACGTCAATAACCTCCTGCGGATCACGCAGAACGATGACGTGGAAAACAAAAAGATCATCGTCCTGATGTCCGATGCCGCCGGCGGGAGCAATGTCGGGATCATCGTGGACGATGTGCACAGCGTCATCCAGGTTTCGGAGGACGATATCGAGCAGATGGGCGACGGCATCACCTCCGATATCAGCACCTTCGTCAAGGGAATTATCAAGGTCGGTGCAAACGGAGACGGAAACAGGCAAAACCTGGTCATCTGGATCGATATGGTCAGGGTGCTCCGGGATCTGGTCAACCAGCAGATCGGATAAGATCAGATGGATGGGTTTCTGGCGCTCAGGAGGAGTATCGAGCGGCTCCTCTCCATCCGGTGCGCGAATTACAAGGAGGACTACATCAGGCGGCGCGTGCTGTCGAGGATGAGGCTCACCGGCAGGAAGGACTTCGATGACTACCACACGCTGCTCCTCTCGAGCCCGGACGAGCAGGAGCAGCTGCGCACCACCCTGACGATCAATGTCACCAAATTTTCGCGTGATACGGAGGTCTTTGACATCATTCACAAGGAGCTACTCCCGGAGCTGATGCGGCGCAAAGACCGCATCCGCATATGGAGCGCGGGATGCGCCACGGGGGAAGAGCCCTACTCACTCGCCCTGATCGCGCACGATCTCTGCCGCCTGCGCCCCGGCGTCCGGGTGACGATCCTCGCCACCGACCTTGATGCGGAGGCGCTCGACAAAGCGAAAGCCGGCGTTTACCACGAAAAATCACTTGAAAACCTGACACCGGGTCAGGTCAGGAGGCATTTCACCCTGCGGCAGGACGGAAAATATGCGGTGAAGCCCCACCTGCGCGAGTACATCAGGTTCCAGGCCCACGACCTGATGAGCGGAAAGCCCGCCTCGAGCTTCATCGATATCATCCTCTGCCGGAATGTTACGATTTATTTCACGGAAAAGCAAAAGAACGACCTTGCGGTGATGTTCCATGCCGCGCTCCTCCACGACGGCTATTACATCATGGGCAAGACCGAATTCTTAAGCCGGGACGTGGAATCGCTGTTTGTGCCCTATAATTCGCTGCAAAAAATCTACCGGAAGCCGAGCGGGCCGTTGCCGGGCGGTGCGGACCGGGAACGCGCGCGAAGACATCCCGCGTGAGAGGGGGCCGGGCATACCGCCGTCTATTCGAGGAACCCCATGCTTTCGGGTTCGTTTTCAGATGGTTCCTCGCTTTTTTGCGAGAACCGTTTCATCATTTCCTTTCTCCGGGACGCTTTTTTCAGCTCCGCCGATACCATGACAGAATTCATGCCGACGATCACGATCACCATGGTCAGGCCGAACCCGAGCAGCACACCCCGGGTGGTCAGGAAGAGCGCCCAGAGAAGCACGACAAAGGATATCAGGTAAAAGAGGATCCAGGTTCTCGACGCATGAATATCCATTGGCTCACCAGATCGTCGTATGCCAAATGAGTTAAGAGTTGCCACTTGAACCGGGCACCACCGATGCCGCACGGGACCCGGTGCAACCGCATAAATCCCCGCCCGATGCAATTCCGCTGGATTTATCTGACCCTGCCGCCTTGGTTTGTGTACCGGTTCTGCCATGGATCTCCACGATGCACTCACTCTGGTCGGGGCACTTCTCGTCGTTGCGCTCTTCTCGATATTCTACAGCCCCGTGTCGCCGGACGATGTGCAGGCACCGCTTCCCGCCGTCACCCCGACGCCTGCCGATCCTCCACGGACGCCGGAGACGCACACCACCCCGGCGACCCCCACGCCGGCACCACCCGCACCGTCGATCCCCGATCCGGTGCGCATCACCTATACCGGCAATTATCTCTCCTATCCGGTCCACATCCTCCCGTCCAATATGAACGTATTCGGGGCATCCGATCCCGACTGGCAGTGGCGGTTCAACGAGGTGGTCGCGTTTGCCGTGCTCGAAGAATCGTCGGGAGGACTGACGGAAACATTCAGCGTGCCGTACCCCGTGTGGCGGGTCAACAGCACTCTCGCCGCCACGACCACCCCGCAGTATGCCCTGCTGCAATGGGTGCTGGTCGATGCAACAACAGGAGAACTGCTGGAGGGAGGAGAGCTTCGCCACGGGGGAAGCATGACGAAAACCGTCCAGGTCTCCTGCACCGCCATGTATTTCATCGTCCACACCCGCTCTGCGGACGGCATCTCGCTCTCGCTCGAGACGCTGGCCGACTACCTATCCCCGTAGGTGCCCAAAATCAGGGTGGTTATTCGACCTTTTCGATAATGATCCGCACCCGGTCACCCATCGAGAGACCATGCCCTTTGGGAACGTCGATGTTGAACCAGAGGGCGGCAGGGTCGTCCTGCGTGTTGTCCTGGTTCATCAGGCAATCCTTATACTCGTTGATGTCGGCCACGAATTCGAGTTCTGAAATAAAATCAGCGATTTTTTCCGTCATAATCACATCCCTTCCCGTTCCACGCACGTCTGAACCTTGCTGGAAAATCGTCACGCACCGCCGGTCTGCTGCCGCAGCATATCACTCGTCCCAGCGGTATTCGAATCCACACTGGGGACAGATGGTTGATATCACTTTCTGTCCGCACCGTGGACAGGGAGCCCCCGGCGCTTTCTCCGCCCCGCATTGAGGGCAGAAAACATTCTTGATTACCCCGCATTGCGGGCATTGCCAGTGCACCAACAGATTACTCCTTTATTCTATCCGTTTGGCGAGGGATCATACAAAACTTTCCCCTTTCTGCAGGATGCGTCCGGGGATCCGAAAATGGGGGAGGATAAGAGAAAAATCACTCAGAATGCCCGTGCCGTGACGCGCCATGTGGTGCTGTTGGAATAACTCCACCGGGAGATATCGAGCTCCTCGCAGATGTCCGCGAGTATGGCGAGATTGGTCCCCACCTCTTTCGGGGAAAGACCCAGTTCCTTGGCAATATACTTTGACTTAAAGTAGTGTTTTCCCTTCGTCAGGCCCGCAAGGAGATATGTCAAAATCTTGATCTGCGATGCGGTATACTTCTCTCGAATGGTGCCCATGCGTGACATTCGGTTCCTCCACAAGTAAACTCAGTTATAGTACAATTGGTATTTAAATGTACCCTTTTTCCCCGGGTAAAAGCACTCTTTTGATATGACACCTGACTGATAGGTGCTCACAATGCTCACCAAAACGGAAGGCGGGATCAGGAACATTTGATTAGCTCCAGTGATTATCAATGTTATCCACGATTTATAAGAATCCAGTTTATTTTAAATACCAGAAGAAAGAAAGGGTGGCCCGCGGGAAGAAATTATATAATCCCGACTTAGCGGGCGGATCCAACGGGAAACGCTCCAATCTTTTCAATTAAGCGTTTAAATACCACATCACGCATTCCTTCGACGAATTTGATGCTCCCCACCACGAGGTGCCCCCCGCCGTTCACCCCGCCGCCGGTGATCTCGTCCCGCAATTCCCGTACCATCTGCGGGATGTTCATCAGCACCCCCCGGGACCGGATCACGGCGAAGTCAGGCCCGAGGCCGAGCGTGACCACGGCGTCCTGCGCGTGGGTGGTGCAAAGCCGGTCATGCACCTCTCCGGACGTCTTGCCAGGCGGCGGGAACGTGAACCGGTGGGCGTAGATCTCCACATCGAGCACAAAGAGCCGGGCGCCGTTTTCGAGTACCTGCTCCTGCACATGCGGCATCGAAGCGGAGAGCTGCTCCTCGATCGCCCGGTTTGCCTCCGTCGTCAGCAGGGCCACAAGGTTCCTGTGCCGTTCGGGGTTGTTCTTGAGATTCAGAATATCCTTGACGATTTCCCTGCCGTCATTGAACCGCAGCCAGAACTGCTCATAGTCGAGGGAGAGCGCAATGTTCTTCAGGCAGGCTTCATCATAGTCGTCGCTCACGAGGTCCAGATAGCGGTGCCGTTCGGGCGCCTCGCTCCGGTCCCCCACCGCCGCAACGGCAGGCAGGTGGCGGATGAGGCGTTCCACGGGCGGATGGATCAGGCGGGCGAGTTCGGTCCCGAGCATTCCCGCGGTGATCCCGAAATCACCCCCGGCATGGTAGGGGTTGACGTGGGCCATGAGGTACTGGTCGACGCTTGCATCCGGGTGGTGGTGGTCGACGACCACGATCGGCAACCCGTACACCTTCGCCATCCGGTACGAGGGCTCATCCTCCTCCGTCGAGCCGTTGTCCATCATGAGGATCAGGGGAAGTTTCTGCCCGAACCGGACATGGTCCTTGAGCGCGTAGTCGAGATCCCGTGTAACGTCCTCGATCTCATAGAACGGGGCTTTTGAAGGAGCGCGTTTGAACAGGTATGATTCGGAGTCGAAATCGGCCCCGCTCTCGCGGATCAGGGCGACGACCGCCTGTTCCACGGCGACCGAAGCACAGATGCCGTCCGCGTCCGCATGGTGCCGGAGAATGATGGGCTGTGCGGTGAATACCGATTTCCGGATGATCCTGGCGATTTTGCGGAGCTCGGGTTTGAGGTTTTCCAGCACCTCGCTCTCCACCAGGAACGGGATGTCTTCTGGCTCGGCCCGTATCTCCAGCGCCTCTTCAAGCCGCTGCCGCACCCGGTCCGCTTCCTCCCCCACCAGAACGGTCATCGAGGCAACCTCGATCTGGACCTGGTTGTTGCGCATCATGACCTCGCCGACAACCTCCACGAGGTCCCCGAGCTGCACGTCAGGATAGGCGCGAACCCCCGCTTCGATAAATGCCGCCGCGTTTTCCGTGCCGGTCTCATCCACGATCGTGAAGATCGTGGGGCCGGAGGTCTGCTTGATCTGGGCAACCTCGCCATCGATGGTGACCGTCCGCCCCACGCGGGTGGCGAGATCGGAGAGCCGCACCATCGGGGTTTTCTTGACCACCATCTGGGTGGTATACACGGCAGGGGTTACCTCTTCGAGGTCAATATTGCCGTTGCTGCGGATATTGAGCACCCTGACCAGGATTGTGTCCCGCTCTTCATGGCTCTTTTTGCTATTGCTTTTATGAACAAGCCCTTTCACGCGGTCGTTGAAAAGGACGAAGGTTCCGAATTTGGCAAAGCCCTGGACTTTCGCTTCGTAGATTTTTCCTTCTTCGACATCGTCGATGTCACAGTGCGCACCAAGGCGGTATACGATAGTATCCATATCTCATTCCTCGTTTGACGTGTGTGTCGTAAAATTCAGGTTTTTTCCCTGCAGAGATCGACCAGCCTGCATTCGCCGTCCCTGCTCCCTTTCGCGATGATAATATCGTCGGCATGGAGGCGGTCATTTTTCCCGGGGCGATATTTCCATCGTTCTTTGCTCTTGATCGCCAGCACCACCATCCCGGTGACCGTGCCCAGCGTCGCTTCGTTGAGCGTCTTGCCGACCAGCGACGAGGATTCATCGATCTTGATGCGGGTGATGATCTCGTCTGATTCCCGCACGATCTTTTTAAAGAGGGGGGGAACCTCGATGTCCCTGCGAATGACGTCGACGATCGCAACGGCAGCATTGGAGATGCGCTCTGCGAATGACGACATGTAGAGCAGGCCCCGGAGGTACTCGACGTTGGTTATCCTTTTTGCCGCCTCCAGCACCCACAGGTCGAGTTTCATGCGCATATCGTCCATTTTTGCATCCAGTGAGACGACCTCCTCGGCAACCTCGCGGCTGTCGAAGAGGAGGGCGGTGTAGGCCAGGCCCACCACGAGTTCGCTGCTATCCTTCATTTTCACGATCAGCCGCACGGCCCGGTCGAGATCCTCCACGACGACCGGATTGGACATTTTCTCATGCGGGGGGGAAAGATAACCGGCCATCGCGTACAGGGTGGCGATCCCTTCGTCCTGTCCTTTGGCGATCAGGATATCGCCGTCCACCGTCCGGGAATCACGACCGGGATTGTAGATCCAGCTCACCCCGCGCCGGATGGCGATCACCCGCATGCCGGTGGTGCTCTGGAGCTTGAGTTCGCCGAGCGTGGCATTGTCCAGCGTACTGTTGTCCTTCACCACCACCCGCACGGTCACCTCCTCTGCTTCCGGGAGTGCCTCGCGCAGGCGTGCGGGAAACTTGATGTCCTTGATGATGATCGCTGCGATCTCCGAGGCAGAATTGGCAATCTTTTCGGCGGCTTCCGCAACCTGGAGCATGCCGCTCATCGCCTCGGCCTCCTCGACCCTGCGTGCGCCGAGAATACTCTGCATCCGCGCCTGGTAGACCAGTTGATTCATGCTCTCTTCGAGATTGAGCACTTCCGACGCGATCTCTTTGCTCTCAAACAGTATCGCAGAATAAGCAAGATCAACCATCAGCTCGGAGATGTCCTTCATCTCAATGAGGACATCCTTGAAGCTGACAGGCTGATATTCAAGTTCATTCATGGATTCTTGTCCTAAGCTACTATCTCGCTTATCCATTACAAAATTATCCCTACAGGACAAGGGAAACAACCGAAATCAGGATTACCGCACCCAAGAAATCAATCGTGCTGGTAATCACGGGAATCCCAAAATTATCGGGATCCAGCCCGTAGCGAAACGACATCGCCGCCGTCGCGTATGCGATGATATTCACCATGCTGATCAGAATGAACCCCGATCCTGCGGAGATACAAACGATCTCGAGCAGGCCCGGGGACGACAGTCCAAGGAGCAGTGCTGCACTGTGCGCCATCAGCCCGAGCAGCGGGAACAACACCGCAGCATAGCCATAACTGGTGAAAAAATAGGGCATGACATCCTTTTTCGGGACAACATCGGTCGCTATGCTCCCCATATGCATCCCCGTGGCAAGCCGGGAGCACAGGATCCCCCCGATTGAGCCGCACCCTCCAACAAACGGCGTGATCAAAATGAGAAGCGCGGCAAACGTCACGAACCTGTCGAGATCAGTGGTGTACATCGTCCCTGCGACAATGCCCATAAAGGCGAGCGGAATGAGCAGCGGGATAGTTTCGCGGGATATGGTCCTGACCTGGTCGGTGACCTTCCAGAGATAGATGGCCAATCCGACGAGGAGGAGAATGATTGCACCAAAAAGGACATTTTTCAATAAAGGGTCCAGTGCCGTGATGATGAGCGCGGAGCCGATGAGAATGGGGAGTGTGACGAGGTCGCCGGATGTGGTCACCGTCGGCGCTCCCACCATGTCGAGATCGATGCGGTAGCGGTAGCTGAGCACCGCGACGATGAGGGTGATCGCCATGACCACGAGCCCGGAGAGTACTCCGCTTACCACGGAAATGTTCATGAAATCGATGAAATCCAACGATCCAATCCCCACCAGTCTGCTCATGATATCGGCAAACACGCCGAGAACAGCTGCGACGACGATCGTGCTGACAAGGCTTGCACGAATGTTTTCACCGAGCAAGCTGTCGCGTGCGAATGATACCTCGAATTCTCCGAGGTGCATCGAGGAAGAGAGGCGGGACGCGAGGACGCCGGAAATGCACCCGCGCATGTTGAGCAAAGGCGGGAGGAGCACCATCAGGCCCGGCAGGAGCTCAAGAATGCTGCTTGCTGAGCCGAGATAGATCCCGGCGACACTGGCGGTAACGGTGCTGATTAACAGCGCGCCAAGGCCGACAAAGAAGAGTCGCGAAAAGCTGCCGACGCCCACCAGGTTCACTATCACCATCTCCCATCATTTCTCATCCCCTGTACGGCAGTTCGAGCAGCCAGAGATCGTCCGGAGCGATCACTTCACCCTTAAAGTGTTCCTTTGCATGCTGTATATGGTTTGCTGTCGTGGTATATCGTGAACTGATATGGACGAGCGCGAGCGTTGCGGCCCCGAGCTCCTCTGCCACCGACCCGGCCTCGCCGGCGGTCGAGTGGTACACCTCCTGTGCACGGTCGAGTTCGTCGTCATCGAAGGTGGCGTCGTGGAGCAGCAGATCGGCCTGGCACCCCCATTCCTTCCAGCCCTCGCAGCCGGGCCGGGTGTCGCCGGTATAGACGATTTTTCTCCCGGGACGCGGTTCGCCGAGGACATCGCCGGGACGGATGATGCGCTCCTCGCCGCCGGCGGCGA
>DSDF01000139.1 GCA_011048835.1 Methanoculleus sp.
CATTCCCGCGGCCACCATTCTTTTTAAATCGCATATGCATCCATAGCATCGATTGAATTTCCGGAGAGCATGAGAAATTTGGGCACAATCCGGGAGATAAAATGAGTATTGAACATCTTATGTGAATATATTGCATTCATGGAAAATATTTCAGAAATGAGGGGTATTTCCGCCAGGGATTTTTTATTATTTTTATTGCCATTGAATTATAATTATATATCATTCCTGAATATCTATGCTCGTTCGGGGATCGGGGGGTGAGTGGTCACCGGAAGGGTACGGTTCATGGTGGCAATCCCTATCTGTGGCCAGTGCTCCCGGATGCCCGGATTCCAGCGAGATGCCCGGGATGGGCATTGCAGCATCAACGCTGAAATGGAGATGCAAGAACATGAGATCCGCATTATTGGCTTTTGTATTGCTCTGTGCACTCTGCGTCCTCGTGGGTGCAGCGAGTGCGAGCCGCTGCCCCCCGCCAGCACCGCTCTGCAAGGTGACGGGGGGAGGCACGGTGTATGTCTGTGAAGAAGGTAGGGATAACCTTTGCCTTAACGGAGGGAACGGTGAGTGCTTCAAGGTAACCATCGGGTTCAATGCACAGCCCGACAAAAATAACGGCGTGAAGGGCCATGTGACGATCGTCTTCCACGACGGTTCCGGTACGAAAATTCATGCGAAGGTCACTTCACTTCTCTGTGATAGCGAGTTAAAGACCGCTACATTCCAATGGGGCAATTCCGACTATCTATTCATGAAAGATGAGGGGGAAGGGCCGGGAATCGACGTCATCAAACTGCGGATCGGTGGTACGGTCTACGAGCAGGTCGATGGCGAATATAACGGCAATGTGCAGTTTCATTCCTGAGCGAACCCTCCCCCAATCATCCTTTTTTCTCACCTGGCCGGTCGAGCCGGATTCGGTGGTTACGCGGTCTGGCGATGCGCCTGCCATGCGGCACGCAGCGCTCCGGATAGCATGATGGGAATGGTTATCGACCCCGGCAGGAAATGCAATGGTACTGTGACCATCATCGCTTTTCTCGTCAACCCCGTCGCCGGCATGGGCGGCACCGTCGGCCTCAAGGGGACCGACGGTCTCGTGGAGGAGGCCCGGCGCCGGGGTGCGGTCCCGCGTGCGGCGGATCGAGCCGCGGCGGCGCTGAGCACCGTCGATGCGGAGGGCCTCACCTTCCTCACCTGCACAGGCGGCATGGGCGAAGACGCCCTCAGGCGGGCGGGCATCACATCGTACAGGGCGGTCTATACGCCCCCGGGGGAAACGAGTGCCGCCGACACGAAGGCCGCCGCCCGCACCTTTCTCGCGGAGGGAGTCGATCTCATTCTCTTCTGCGGTGGGGACGGGACGGCCCGGGACATTTTCGATGTGGTGGACGGCACGGTACCGGTCCTCGGCATCCCGGCGGGGGTGAAGATGTATTCGGGGGTCTTCGCCACCTCTCCCTCCCGCGTGGGCGAGATCCTCGCCCGCCTCGGCGACCTTGCGCTTCGAGACGGCGAGGTGATGGACGTGGACGAGGAGGCCTACCGCGGCGGCACTCTCGCCACCCGGCTCTACGGGTATGCAAAAGTCCCGCACCTCCCCTCGGGCGTGCAGGGGTGTAAGGCGGTGGGCGAGGCGGCCGACGAGGAACGGGCAAAAGAGGAGATCGCACGCTTTATTGCCGATGTCATGGCCGACGACATCCTCTACATCATCGGGGCAGGGACGACCACCGCGGCGATTACCCGGGCCCTCGGCGTCGAGGGGACCCTGCTCGGCGTCGATGTCATTAAAAACCGAAAACTCGTGGCCCGCGATGCCTGCGAGCGCGACCTGCTCCGGCTCATCGGGGGCGCAGAGCGGTGCAGGATCATCGTCAGCCCCATCGGGGCACAGGGGTTTGTGCTGGGCCGGGGGACCCAGCAGATCAGCCCCGCCGTGGTCAGGAAGGCAGGGGCGGGCAGGGTTACCGTAGTGGCAACGCCACAGAAACTGGCATCAACGCCCGCGCTCTTCCTCGACCTTGGCGATCCCGCGCTCGAAGCGCAGTTCGGCGACGTTGTCGAGGTCGTGTCCGGCTACTGTCTCGCGCAGAGGAAACCGCTCATCCACGCGTGATCACTCGATCCGCAGGGCGATGGACTCGATGGCCTCGAGGATCGTCTCCTGCCGGGGTTTCATGATCACCACCGGCACGTCCACGATGCGCTCGATGATAGAGGCGAGAATGGGGGCGCAGATGATCCCCTTCGCCCCCTCCTTTTCCGCCCGCACGGCGGCAATGATGCACTCTTCCATGGTGTTCGCCGTATACCCCCTGATCTTCACCAGTTTGCCATGGGCGGTGAGCTTGTGCGATTCCACTTCGTCGAGGAGAAACTTGGCGGCGATGATGGCGATGAAATCCTTTTCCATGGGATCGATGGCGTTCACGATCGCTTTCACCGTGGAAAACCGCGGGTCCCGCTCCCCCGAGGTGATCTTGTAGATGGTGGCGGCGGGGATCTCCGCCCGCTCGGCAAGCTCCTTGATGGTCATGTCTCTGCGGCTCAGCTCCTCTTCAAGAGCGGCCTTGAAATCGGTCCTGAATATGCGCAACGCCAGCATTGTTAGATGAATGTAGGAAAAGAATAATTAAATTATCTCAATAGGGGTATTTTTTCATCGATATATTGAGCCGTCCGCCGGTGCCTCTCCCTTCGAGGCAAATCTTATCACCTTTTTCTAATGATAAAGTATTGATGCGTGATACCTTCAGGGCCTGCATGCTCGGCGCGGCGATCGGCGACGCGCTGGGGATGCCCTACGAGACCCTCCCCCCCCAGCTCGACCGCATCCGCCCCGCGTACGGGCGGCCGTCACGCTGGCACCCCAACGCAGGCCTCAATGCCGGCCAGTATACCGATGACACCCAGATGACGCTTCTGGCCGCTGATCTTCTGTCCCGCGGGGAATTCACCGGACAGCGCTATGCCGCCGCAGTGAAACGCTATTATGAAGAGGGATGGCTGCGGTTCCCCGACGGGGCGGTCGCCTCGGCATGCGAGCACATGGCGGTGCGGGGCTACCTTGAGTGCGGGGTCTCCTCGACGACCTCCGGGTCCCTCTGTCTCGGCCTCCCCTTCGCCCTCGTCTACGACGATGTGGTGGACATCAGGGAACAGCTGGTGCAGGCCTGCAGCGTCACCCACACCCATTCCGCCGCCTACGCCGGCACCATCGCCTTCGCCCTGCTCCTCTTCTATACCCGCAACGGATCGGAAAACGCCTTGTCTCTTGCCCAGAAGAACGCGTTTTTGGAGGACACCAAGCTGGGAGCGAAGATCAAGGAAGCCCTCCACCTCTCCCGGGAGTCGATCAGCCTCCAGTCCGCCCTGTCCGTGCTGGGCAACGACGTCTCCGTCTACCAGACCCTCCCCCTCGCCTTCTTCCTCATCGACACCTACCCGGATGCGGAATCGCTCATCTCCGTTGCCGCCCACGTGGGAGGGAACACCGACACCATCGCCTTCATCTGCGGCGCATACGCGGGGTTGCGTTTCGGCCTCGACGCGCTCCCGGCCGTTCTCATGGCCTCCCTCGAGAACCGTGGTCAGTTAGAAACGATGGCAGATCGTCTTTACGAGCGGTATGCGGGGAAGGATTAATCATTTTTTAGCAAAATAGTATCACCATGGATATTGCGATCATCGGCGCATCGGGCTACACCGGCGGGGAGCTCGTCCGCCTCCTCCACCTCCATCCCGGGGCCGAGGTGGTCTGCGCCACCTCGCGGGCAATGGACGGCAAACCCCTGCACACCGTGCACCCCCACCTCAGGGGTTTTACCGATCTCCTGTTCTCCAATCCCGATGTCGATGCCGTCGATGCGGATTTCGCCTTTCTCGCGGTCCCCCACACGGCGGCGATGGCCTACGCGGGGGCCCTTCTCGAGCGGGGCATACGCACCGTCGATCTCTCTGCCGACTACCGCCTTCCCCGTGACATCTACGAAGCGGTCTACGGCGTGGAGCACACCGACTACTTCCCCGCCCCCTACGGCATCCCCGAGCTGCACCGCGACGATGTGAAGGGTGCGGAGTTCGTCGCCAACCCGGGATGCTTCCCCACGGGCGCCACCCTCGCCGCCGCACCCCTCGCACGTGCCGCCCGCACCATCATCTACGATGCCAAAACGGGCGTATCGGGGGCGGGGGTCAACCCTTCCGCCACCACCCACTACCCCAACGTGGCCGACAATTTCACCGCCTACAAGTGGACGTCCCACCGGCACGTGGCGGAGATGCGCATGGAGCTCGCGCGGCTCGGCTCCCCCGCACGCTGCTACTTCACCCCGCACCTCCTCCCCGTCAACCGCGGGATCCTGACCACCGCCCACATCCTGCTCGATGAGCCCATGGCGCAGGCCGAGGTCGAAGCGCTGTATGCAGACTTCTACGCCGGGGAATATTTCGTCCGCCTCCAGAAACCCGCCCTCGCCTCGGTGCGGGGGAGCAATTTCTGCGACATCGGGGTGGAGAGCGAAGGCGACCGCATCGTGGCGGTCTCGGCGATCGACAACCTGGTCAAGGGTGCCAGCGGCCAGGCGATCCAGAACATGAACCTGATGTGCGGGCTTGAAGAAACAATGGGCCTCGATGTCGTCGCCCTCGTTCCCTAGGTGATACGCATGAAAGTGAAAGATGTCATGACCCCCTCTCCCCTGACCGTGCCTGCGGATGCCACGGTAAGCGAAACTGCGGCTATATTGCGGAAAAACCGTATCGGCGGCCTCCCGGTGATGGACGGTGATACGATCGTCGGGATCGTCACCGAGACCGATATCCTCTCGCTGCTCGACACCGGCGAGATCAGCGACGACCTCTGGCTCCCCTCCCCGCTCGAGATCGTCGAGGTGCCCATCCGGGAGTTCATCAACTGGGAAAAGACCAAGGCGGCGCTTGCCGATATCGGCACATCGCCGATCACCACCGTGATGAGCGACAACGTCATCTCGATCGATGAGGAGGCGGACATCGAGGAGGCTGCGGCGATCATGCTCCGCGAGGGCATCGCCCGCCTGCCGGTATTGAAAAGAGGCCGCCTGGTGGGGATCGTCACCCGGCTGGATATCGTCCGCGGCGTGGGGTCGCGCTTCGAATCCTCGGCCTGATGGGGGGGGCAACGATGAAGAGCATCTGTGCCGTGGAAGGCGTGCGTGCCGCAGGCGTGAAGGAAGGCAAATTCGGGCTTGCCCTGATCGAGGCGCAGGGAACCGCTGCCGCCGTATTTACCCGCAACCAGGTCGTTGCGGAGCCCGTCAGGCTGATGCGGGAGCGCATGCGGGCGGGACGCCTCGACGGGATCATCGTCAATTCCGGCAACGCGAACGTCTATACCGGCGATGCCGGCGCTGCGGCGGCTCGGCGCATGGCCGAGATCGCCGCCGCGGCGTTCGGGACGACCCCCGAACGGGTGGGGGCGGCATCGACGGGCGTGATCGGGCGCCTTCCCGACGTGGGCCTGATAGAGCGGCAGTGTACGGCGATCGCCCCGCAGCTCCGGTGCGACGCATCGGCGGAGGACGACGCTGCGGCGGCGATCATGACCACCGACCTCTCTCCCAAGCACGCCCTCGTCCGGGGCGATGGGTTTGCCGTGGCCGGGATCGCCAAGGGGAGCGGGATGATCGCCCCGAACATGGGCACGATGCTCGCCTTCCTCTACACCGACGCCGCCCTTTCCGCCGCTGACCTGCAGGCGGCCCTCACGGTGGCGGTGGACCGCAGCTTCAACCGGGTGGTGGTTGACGGGGACACCTCCACCAACGACTGCGTCTTTGTGACCGCCACCGGCCGCAGGGGCCGGCCCGACCCGGCGGTGTTCCGGGCGGCGCTCGAGGAGGTCTGCGTCTCGCTGGCCCGCCAGATCGCGGCGGACGGGGAGGGGGCGACGAAACTGCTCGTGGTGCGGGTCTCGGGCGCGCGTACCGAAGAGGAGGCCGCACTCGTCGCCCGCACCGTTGCGGGGTCGCCGCTCGTCAAGACCGCCGTCTACGGACGGGATCCCAACTGGGGGCGGATCGTCGCCGCCGCAGGCCGGGCCGGGGTTTCCTTCGATCCCGGTACAATGACCGTGAGCCTGCGTTCCGGCAACCGCGAGGTGGTCTTCGCACGGCGGGGTGCGGTCCTCGCTGATGCGGCGGCGCTTGCGGAGGCACAGGAGATCATGGCCGGCGATACGGTCACCTTCGCCATCGATCTCGGCGAGGGTGAGGCGACGGCCACCGCATGGGGCTGCGACCTGACGGAGAAATACGTGGAGATCAACGGGAAGTACACAACATGAAACGCGAAGACGTTCTGACAGAGGCGCTGCCGTATATCCAGAAGTTCCACGGCAGGCGCGTCGTGATCAAGCTCGGCGGGCACGCCATGGTGGACCCGGCAATCCTGGATACGGTGATCCAGGACATCGTGCTGTTGCGCTACGTGGGGATGCAGGTGGTCATCGTCCACGGGGGCGGGCCGGAGATCACCCAGAAGATGGTTGCGATGGGAAAAGAGCCCAAATTCGTCGCCGGGCTGCGGATCACCGACCAGGAGACCCTCGAGATCGCCCAGATGGTGCTGGTGGGCAAGATCAACGACGGCATCGTCTCCCTGATCACCAGGTTCGGGGCGCTCGGGGTGGGCCTCTCCGGCAACGACGGCAACCTGCTCATCGCCCGAAAGCTCAGCGCGCAGCGGGTGGTCATCGACGACCAGGAACAGGAGGTGGATCTCGGCCACGTCGGCGAGATCATCGAGGTCAACCCGGCACTGCTGGAAGGCCTGCTCGAGAACAACTACATCCCGGTGATCGCGCCCATCGCCATCGACAGGGAGGGGCGCAGCCTCAACGTGAACGCGGACACGGCGGCAGGCGAGATCGCCACTGCCCTGTGCGCCTACAAGCTCATCAACCTCACCGATGTGGACGGGGTCATGAACGCCCACCGGAACCGGACCTTCCAGCGCCTCTCCGCCCATGAGGCAGAAGAGATGATCATCGACGGCGTGATCGTGGGAGGGATGATCCCCAAGCTGGAAGCCTGTATCCGATCGCTCAGGTCGGGGGTGACCCACGCCCATATCATCAACGGCAACAGGCCCCACAATCTCCTGCTCGAGCTCTTCACCGATGCGGGGGTGGGCACCATGATCCGGCGTGACGAGCGTTGAAGGGTGCCCGCTCCGGGCTTTCCGGCCGCATCCCTCTCTTTTCAAAAACCCAACGGTGCAAATAGGCATTCTTTTCGTCCCGTCTTTCGATACCTTTTTTCAGGACGCAGCGAATGGCACAGACATCTTCCCCCCAGATCGAGGACCGGTGGTGGAACCTCGCGATCTCTCTCTCGACCGCATTTACCCTCGGGATTGTGCTCATTTCCCTCTATTTCGGCCATTCCGTACTCTTCACCCACCTCTTCTACATTCCCATCGTGCTCGTCGCCTACCGCCACCCGGACCGGGGCATCTATTTCGCCTCGTTGCTCGGGCTGGCTTACTTCGCCTCCGATATGGCCCTGAACCGCCCCGACCTCTTCTCTATGTCCGTCGGGGCGGGGCGCATCGGCATGATGATCATCGTCGCGTGGGTGGTCTCCTTTCTCACCAGCACGCTGCACGCGGGGGAGGAGCGTTACCGGGAGACGATCGATGCCTCCAGGGACGCCATCTTCGTGGTCGACCGCGGGCTCATCCCGGTGCTCTTCAACGCCGGGTTTTTCGAATGGTGCGACAAGATCGGCGTGAAGATGCCGAAATCCCCCTGGAACACTCCGATTTTTGAGATACTCCCCTTCATCCCGCCCAGCCTGCAGGCGCAGTACGGCTGGGTATTCGTCAGTGGAACACCCTACCGCACGGAGGAGCGGTTCGAGTTCGGCGAACGGGAGGTGCACACCGAAATCCACATCACTCCTATCGAGGAGGATGAGGAGGTGCGGCGCGTGCTGACGGTGGTGCGGGACATCACGCTCCGGAAACAGGCGGAAGAGGAGTTGCGGCGCTCCATGGACCTCTACCATACCATCTTCGACACCACCGGCAGCGCCACCATGATAGTCGAGGAGAATGGCACCATCGTTCTCGCCAACAGGGAGTGCGAGACGCTCTTCGGCTACACAGCCGGCGAGCTGGAAGGAGGTATGGTGCTCCTCGACCTGGTAGCGAAAGAGGACCGCCTCTGCATCAAACAGTACAATGAAACACGTCTTGCGGGGGATGCCGCCGGAGTCCCCCGCACCTTTGAAGCACGGTGCGTCGATGCGGAGGGTCTCTCGCACCATGTGCTCATCCATATCGGGACCATCCCCCAGACGAGGAGGACCGTGGTGTCCGTTCTCGACATCACCGCTCGCAAGCAGGCGGAACGCCTCATCGCCATCGCCAACGCCGTCAGGCACATGATCGTGCACGAGACCGGGAAGCGGGATCTCATGCACAAAGCGTGCAGGGAGCTGGCACAGCTCGATCCCCGGATCATTGCCGCCATCGCCCTGTGCGAGGAGGGGAGGGTGGTCCCCGTGGCCATCTCCGATCTGCGGTACCGGGCGATGCACGCCCTGCAGCTCTCGCGCCCGTGGGTGAAAGAGGTGGTGGCGAACCGGTCGCCCAACTTCGAGGCCGAGCTGGTGAGCCAGCACGATGACGGGGTGGAGTTCATCGAGTACGCCTTTGCCCTGCCCATGATCTACGGGGCGACGGTCAAAGGGGTGCTGGTCATCTACCTCCTGCCGAAGGCACTCGTGGGGGAGCAGGAGCTGCATTCGCTGCAGACGCTGGCAAACGATCTCGCATTCGCCCTCAATTCCATGGAGATCGAGGGAGAGAAGCGGATGGCGCTCATCCAGATCGAAAAGAACATGGAGCAGCTGGCGGTTCTCAACGACCACATCCGCAACCCCCTGCAGGCTATCGTGGGCACCGTGGATCTCGAAGGCGACGGCCTCTCGGATGCCATCCGGCCATATGTCGACGAGATCGACTCGCTCATCAACGAGCTGGACGTGGGCTGGGTCGAGTCGGAGAACATCCGGGCATTTTTGAGAAAACACTACGATATCCCGGGATACGCTGTGGATCCCGGGCCCGAATGAGGGCGGGCGTTACGGGAGGTTGCCTTCTCCCGCGCACTCGTGCTGGCGTTCCTCGCTCATGGCGACCAGGAGTTCAAAGACCTTCTGCACGCTCACCGGGTCGATGTTGTGCTCGACGGCGCTGTCAAAGACCCTGCCCATCACCTGTGCGTGCTGCGCTTCGTCGTGGATGGGGATAGCGTCCCGGTGCTTGATCCGCCCGATCGATGCGGCGATCTTCTGGCGCTTCGCAATGAGGTCGATGATCTGCTCGTCGAGTGCGGCGAGCGTGCGGCGGTACTCGTCCAGTGTCATGCACTGGAGTCATAGGAGTCCGGAGGCAAAAATCCTGCGGCAGGCGGTGTGCAGATACCCCAAGTACTTAAGGGACGGCGGCATACCGATCTGGTAAGGTTGTACCATGCTTGAACGCATTACCGAGAGAGAGCGGCGAGATCTGCTCATCGCATGGCTGGCGATCGCGGTCGCCTTCACCCTCATCTTTGTCCGGGACCGGATCGATCCGGTGGGATTTGCCCTCTTCTTCGCAATCTCGCTGGTCACGGTGGGCATCGGGTTCGTCCTCCACGAACTGGCGCACAAGTTCACTGCCATGCGCTACGGCTACTGGGCGGAGTTCCGGAAAGATAACCAGATGCTGCTGGTCGCGGTGCTGCTGGCGGCGCTCGTCGGCGTGGTCTTCGCCGCACCGGGCGCGACCATGATCTACGGCACCGCCATGACCCGGGAGCAGAACGGGCGGATCTCGGCTGCGGGCCCCATCACCAACCTGCTCCTCTGCATCCCCTTCCTGGGCCTCGTGGTGCTGGGGGCGGCGCTTTCCGGCCTTCTCTTTACGGTGGGCATCATCGGGCTGACGGTCAATTCCATGATCGCCACCTTCAATATGCTCCCGGTCAGCGTGCTCGACGGGAAGAAGGTGCTCGCGTGGAACCCTGCCGTCTTCGCGGGGCTGATAACGGCCTCGGTGGTGATGCTGCTGGTCTCATTCAACGCCGGGGGGAGCCTGGACTTTATCATCAGCCTCTTCCTCTAAAGCCCTCCCCCGGTGTTCGCGGGGAACCGTGATGCAGGTTTCTGCCGGCGAAACGGTGCACTTTCCGTGAAACTGCATCAGTTCTTCGGTCGGGGGCATCACCGGTTTCTTATTTTCTCCACCACCCGCACGACCTTCTGCCCTTTGGCGAACGCATCGTCGAGCGCACTCGGGTGGCCTTTGATGCCGCCGTACTCGTCCATTTTGTTGGCGATGACGTTGTCGTAGTACTCGAAGCCCATGTCGGAGAAAAACGCGTTGACGACGGGAAACGCCCCGTCGAAGACGTGGTCCCAGCTCTGCCCCGCAGTGGAGATGAAAAGCCCCTTGTGGCTCTGGATGTGGTCATAGTCGAAGTAGAGGGTTTTGAGCACGAACTTGCGTGCCCAGTAGGGCTGGGCGCGGTCGATGAGGGATTTTAAATCGGCGGTAATCCCCATGGAGTAGATGGGGGAGGCGAGGGCGAGCACGTCCACGGTGAGGATCCTTTCGAGGAGGGTGTTGAAGTCGTCGGTCAGGATGCACTCCCCGTCCTTATGGCAGGCGTTGCACCCCTGGCAGCTGCGGTAGATGAGGGTCTTGATGACCACCTTCTCCACCTCCGCCCCCGCGTCCCTCGCCCCGTCAAGAAACGCCTCCAGCAGGGTCTCGGTGTTCCCGTGGCGGTGGGGGCTGCCCGAGATGCCGAGCACGGTGACTGCGGAGCAGTCACCTGTCAGGGAAATCTCCGAATTCCCGTGCACGGTGACCGCTTCGCCGCTATCTGTCAGGGCTCTCTCCGAATTCCCGCGCGTGGTGCCGCTCATATTCATACTTCGCCTTTCAGTTCCTTTAATTCGCGGATCACGCCCGCGCCCATCTCCCGCGCCTGGTCTTTTGCGGTCGGATGGGCCTCGATTGCTCCCTTCTGGTCCACCCCGTCGATCATCAGCCAGCGCATGTTCCTCTTTTTGATGTCGGAAACGTGGAAGAAGCAGTCCATCGACATCACGGCGCCGTCGAAGACGATATCCCATTTTTGCCCGGCGGTGGAGACGAAAATGCCGATCCTTTTTTCTTTCCGGTGCGGGGGGACGACGGGCTCGTGGCGCACATACTTACGGGAGCGGAACACCTGGGCGCGGTCCACCAGCGCCTTGGCCTGGGCACAGAGTCCCATGCAGAAGATGGGCGAGGCGAGCACCACGCAGTCGGCCTCGACGATCTCCTCCAGCACGTCGTTGAGGTCGTCGTCGGTCTGGATGCACCGGCCGAGCTTCTCGCAGGCATTGCAGCCCCTGCAGGGGTTGATGACGATATCCTCGCCGAGCACGTGTCTGGTGATCGCAACCTCGCGCTCTTCGGCCATGGCTTCCAGAAGGTAGTCGAGGAGCGTTTCTGAGTTACCGTGCCGCCGGGGGCTGGTGGCGAAGGCAAGGACGTGAATAACCATTATGGTGTGCTGTGGCGGGAATGATAAAAAAGGTATGCGGAGATATTCAGATCTCCTTGAAGCAGAGGTACCAGTCCTTGCACTCGTACCCCTCGTTGAGGCGCTGGGCCATCTCTTTTGCGTTTTTGGGCGAGGGGACCACAACCTTGTCGCCCGGCTGCCAGTTTGCCGGGGTGGCAATCCCGTAGCGATCGGTCGCCTGGAGCGATTTGATCAGCCGGATGATCTCGGGGATGTACCGGCCGCTCGAGAGGGGGTAGTAGAGCATCGCCCGCATGATGCCGTCGGGGTCGATGAAGAACACGGTCCTGATGGTCGCCGTGTCGCTCTGGCCCGGGTGGATCATGCCGTAGGCTTTCGCCACCTTCATGTTCAGGTCGGCGATGATGGGGAAGGGAATGGTCACGCCCATCTTTTCCTGGACGTTCCGCACCCAGGCGAGGTGGGAGTGGACACTGTCGATGGAAAGCCCGATCAGCTGGACATTGAGCGCTTCGAGTTCCTCCGCCACTGCGGAGAATGCCATGAACTCCGTGGTGCAGACCGGGGTGAAGTCCGCGGGGTGCGAGAAGAGCACCACCCATTTGCCTTTGTAGTCGGAAAGCTGTATCGGCCCGTGGGTCGTCGGGGCCTCGAATTCGGGTGCTTTATCACCGATAACGGGCATCGTGGCGCAGGGTTCCTGTTCTTCCATCCGTCATCCCCTCACTGTTTGTAAAATTCTTCCGCTGCCGTCTTGCCGTACACGTACGCCGGCATGCCGGCGAGCAGGAAGGTCACCCGCAGCGCCTCGTCCATCTCCTCCATTGAGATCCCCAGGTTCGGGGCTCCTGCCATCTGGGCCCGCACCGCGTGGCGGTCGCGCAGCGCCGC
>DSDF01000046.1 GCA_011048835.1 Methanoculleus sp.
AGCCCCCCCCTGCCATGGCACGATCAGCCACGGGCCCTCGGGAAAGGCCATGCGGCCTGCCGGGGCATGGCAAACAGGCAATCTGCTCGTGAAGAGTTCCGTTCCCGGATGGAGGCCTGCGAAGAAAAGGGAGCGATCCAGACGGACCCCTGTGAGAACCGCGATGCCCGGCAGTCTCCGATACGAACCTTCTTGGCCCTCCATGGAATGCGGGATCTGCTTTTTAAGGATCCATGCACAATACGGGCGGGCGGTACACGCCCCGCCCCTGCAGGTGTACGCACCTGTTTGTGGGGGGTTATTTGCGCGCCCCGTGTGCCGGCGGTGCCTGCACAAAAGCAGGAAAAAGAAAAAGTCTCTTTATTTGGCAGTACTATATAAACGAAGTGGTCGAATCTGTGCCCTCCTATCACCACATCCTCCTATCACAACAAGGAAGATTGCGAAGAAACCGCAATTTATTCTTAAATTGAGGAAACAAGTAGAAACCTTTTAATATCTTTTCATGGAAAAATCTACTTGTCCTATACAGGTTTAATATGTTGTTGGTATAGGTCGGACAGTAAGAGAGGTGTATTAAGTATGGTGTTTCATCCTCCAGTAGCAATTGTTGCAAAAGCGGGTGATGCCGGCAAGTACAAAGTCGGCCTTCCCGCCTGGAACATGCTCCTTCGTGGGTTTATGGCAGGAGCCTACATCGCAATCGGTGGTGCTCTCGCTACAACCTGTGCCACGGGAGTGGCAACATTCCTCGGCGCAGGTATGGCAAAGCTCATTCTCGGTGCCGTGTTCCCTGTCGGGCTTATTATCATCGTGCTTACCGGTGCAGAACTGTTTACCGGTGACGCGATGCTCGCCCCCATGGCAGCGTTTATTCACAAGATCAGCTGGGCAAGTATCCTGAACTTATGGATATGGGTATACATCGGCAACCTGATCGGTTCCATCGTCTACGCATACATCATGGCATTCGGGCCCTTCACCGGCTGGAGCGCCGCAGGCGCGGCAACCGTCAATGCATTCGGTCTGAATGCAATGGCAATCGCAATCGGCAAGGTCAGTTATGTGGGCGGTGCCGCGACATGGTCGGCATTCCTCAAGGCAATCGGCTGTAACTGGCTCGTCAACCTGGCCGTCCTGCTCGGTATCTGTGCCGACGACCTGATCGGCAAGTTCTTCGGCATCTGGTTCCCGATCATGGCTTTCGTCTCCTCCGGGTTCGAGCACTGTGTGGCAAACATGTATTTCATCCCCGCAGGCCTGTTCCTCCAGCCTTATCTCTCCGCAGATCAGATTGCAACCATTGGAGCAGATAAAGTCGCAAGCCTGACATGGGTTACCATGTGGACCAACAACATCATCGTCGTCACGATTGGTAACATTGTTGGAGGTCTCGTCTTCGTCGGTGTGATCTACTGGGTCGCATTCAGAGAAGAGATCGCGGCACTGAAGTAAGAGAGACTCAATGAAAATCGGAACAATAAATGTGAGGGTCTCGCCCGTCTCTCTGGCGGTGTTCGGGGCCTTCACCCTTATTTTACTCATCTATGTGTTTCTCAGCGGTGATGTGACCACGCTGTACTGGGCCCTTCCATCGGCTCTTCTGCTCCTGATCATCCCGGCAGCGCTCAACTATTTGAGCCAGGACCAGTATGCACACCTTCTACCGGTCTACGAGCAGGAAGCAAAAAAGGTCGGGATCAAACAGATCAACCTGGGGATGCTCAGCAAGCCCGTGCGAATCGAGGGTGTCGTCGAGCGTGTCTATTTCCGCTATCTGAACCGGCCGCAGTACCTGGTCGCCGATAGAAGCGGAGAAATTTCGGTCAAGATGTTCACCACCCCAAAAGAGGACGTCCGCAAAGGGGATATCGTGGAGGTGCTGGGATCCGTGATGAAACGGTATGTCGTCACCGGCGACGCGATTATCAACTGCGTGTCCATTAAAAAGATCGATCCAACCCGGAAATCCTGAGCGGGGTTCAGGCCTCTGTCTCTGCGGGAACCCTTTGATCGTGCTTTATTGTGGATCGGAAGATATTCTCGCTTTTTTTTGGGGTATCAGAATGTCGGGTTCAGCCCCTGGCGTATGCCATCATGCCGTTCTTCGTTGAGCACATCGATGTAGTCTTCAAAGAGATGGATGCGGGTGCTGACCGGGAAGTGGATGTCCGGCGTGCTGATGACCGCCTCACCGCGCTCGAGCGTCTGTATCTCGGTGTCCATATGGGAGATATCCTGTTTTGCGCTGCTGGCGACCGTCATACGGTCGTTTCTGTCCCCGAGGCCCATGATGATGAGCGTGTTCAACTGGGCCAGAATGCGGGCATCGATATTCTTCGGCTGCTGGGTGATCACGCACAGGCCGACACCGAATTTGCGCCCCTCCATGGCGCACTCCCGGAAGATCTGGGTGCTCCCCGACGACGAGCCGAGCACCCGCTGCGCCTCCTCGATGGCGATGAGCACGTTGCGCTGCTCTTCCCCGCGGTCGCCGTCCTCGCCCTGGTGGGTGCGAAGGATGCGCCGGGCAAGCACGGAGAGCACAAAGAGCTCGCTCTGTTCGCTCATCCCGGGAATATCGATCAAAACGACGCGGTGGTCGTGGAGCATATGGATGATGTCGTTGATCGACGACCCTTTGCGCCGCAGGAATGCGCGGTTTTTCTTGAGAAGGCCGGCGATCCGCCGCTGTATCACATCGAGGGTGCTGGGCGAGAAATTGGTGAGGCGGCGTGCGATGTGGGGGTAGGGCCCCTCGTACAGGTCGGCTTCGAAGTCGGAGAACGAAGTGGTTTCGAAAAACCCGATCACCTCCGACCCGGGGATGTCCTCGAGCATCTCCACCAGCTCGCGCTGCGGCTGCGAATGCTCGTAGAGGAGGAGCAGATCTGGCGTCCTGAAGTCGTTGTAGTCGAGATAGAGCTGGTTGAGGAGGTACTTCTTCCGGTCCGCCTCGTCCCTCGTCGTAAAGACCGCAAGCCCGGTTTTTCCCTGCTGGTAGTGGATGAGGCCCAGCGTTGTTGCACCCGTGGACGAGTGCCCCCCCGCAACGTACTCGCCGTGGGGATCGACGATCAGCAGGCCGAATTTGCGGTTCTTCATGCAGGACGCACAGAATGTCTTCATGAAATTGCTCTTCCCCATGCCGGTGGTCGCGAACACCCCCATGTGCTGCGAGAGCACCCTGCTGTGCAGGCATACGGGGACGCCCTTGAGCACGTCCATCCCGGTGCGCATGTAGCCCACCTCGATCTCGCCCATCATCTCCTTGAGAAAGGCAAAATCCTCATCCTCGGGCCGGAGTACGCGTGAAAATTTCGTGGGCACCGTTTTGGCCTTCTTGAATCTCCGCTGCGCATCGATGCACCCGAGAGGGGAGGCCTCCGCGAGAAGGTAGACGTCTTCGCCGATGACGAAGAAATGGCTGGTATGGGGGCGGGTATCCCACCTGGCGTCGGAAAAATTGCTGTCGTGGATCAGGTCGCTGACGCGGGCGAAGAAGGTGAGGCGCTTGTTCTCGTCGACGATCTTGAGGATGTCCCCGACATAGATCTCCTCATCATGGGGCACGGGGAAGCGGTAGCTGAGCACACTGGTGCCGATAAGGCGGTACTTCGACGAATCTCCCGTGTCAATATCGTGCAAATTCTTCATGATAATCTCCAAACAACTGCCAGAAATTCTTGCTGTTCATTCCCAGACGGCTCATGCCCTTGATGATATCGTACCGGATCGCTTCGACCTCGTCTGCGCCGAGCACCACCGCCCGGTGCGCATCGAGCAGGGGGAAAGGATAGCCCGGTATTCTCCCGTCACCGGCATATGCCGCACAGGCGCTGCAGACGTCCGCCACCGCACTCGCATCGGCATACTCCGGCACCTCGATCTTGAACGCTGTCGCCGCTTTTTCATGGAACCGGGCCACATATGGCACGCCGCGCTGCCACTGCGCATGAGGCTGCTGATCGAGCAGATCCTCAGGAATCCGCAGGCACCACGGAGGGCGGATACCGGCGTTCCGTGCGTAACTGTCGACCGCCAGCACCAGCGGGTAGCCCCCTCCCCACGTCGCCGAGGTGCGTTTGCTGATCCCGGCGACCCGGATGCCGGCGTTTCCGGCGCGAAAGAGCAGATCGCGCAGCACGGACATGTGGCTTGCGTGGCCCACGTGGAGGGAGCCGTCCAGGAGCAGGGTGTCGCCGGCTTCGAGGCTCTCCAGCGCCTCCTGAGCGGCGACGAACTCCAGCATCTCGCGCACTACCGCAACAGCACGGGCGGGGTCGTCGGCCGCAAGGCCCTGCTGCGGGTCTTTTCCGAAATATTCCCGGTAGAGCGAGGCGAACCGGGCGACGAACTCCTCACGCGCTTCGATTCTCACCAGCCGCATGGAGGTCATGCGCAGAAACGCCCGCCTGGCTTCTGCAAAGCACGATACCGCCGCCCGCACTGCGGCGATGGAGAAACTCCCTGCCTCAAGCACCATGGCATTGCTGCCGTCGACCGCAGCAAGGCGGCCCCTGCCGGCGGGGCTGCATTCCACAAAGGCGTCCTTTCCGATACCGCTCTGCGCCGCGAACCGCTCCGCGAGGTCGGCGGGGCAGATTTCGCGGATGCGCTCGAGGGCCGCGATCACGTCGCCAAGATAGGTGCGATCGGGGTTCACTGCGACATCTCCCGCACGGTGCTTGCATTGTCGGTCACCATCTCCACGAGAAGCGTATTGGCGAACTCGCCCTGGATGTCGGGGATATGGGATATCAGGAATATCTGTGGAAAATGCGTCTCCTGGGTGCGCAGGGCCTGGAGGAGGTTGGTGCGCCGCTCTTCGTCCTGGCTGCCGAAGATCTCGTCGAATATCAAAAAGGTGCTGTCGTGGATCTGGTGCATCCCGGCGAGGTAGCGGCTCAGGGCGATGCGCATGGCAATGGCGATATCGTCCTGTTCGCCGCCGGAAAACCGGTTCACGGGATAGTTTTCCCCCATGTCATTCACCAGCACCCCGAAATTGTCGTCGATGAGCACATGCTCGTACCTGCCATCGGTGATCTGGCCCAGCACGCGCCCCACCTCGCCTTCGATCTGGTTCCTGACCACGTGGAGCAGGTGCGTGATGTACTCGCCGATGAGCCGCCGTGTCAGCCGCAGGTGGGCAGCCTCTTCATCGATCGCAGCCATGAGGCGCTCGAGTTCATCGATCCTCTCGCATTGCTGCGCCAGCTGCTGCAGCTCCTTCACCCGATCCTTCACGTCACGCTCCTTCTCTCTCAGGGTGTTCACGCATTGATCCACATGCTCCCTGCACGCCGTCAGGTGCGCCCCGGCGGTATCCAGTTCCTGCGGTGCGAAGGCAAGCTCTTTCAGGCGGCTCTTGAGGGTGTGCAGGGATTCTCCGGCATCCTGCGCCTCAGCCTCTCTCGCCCGCAGGGTATCTTCTACCAATCCTGCCTCCGCAACCCTCCCCCGCACCTCGATGAGCCGCCGGCATGCAGGCTCAGCGGCCTGGTACGCCTGCTTTATCTCCCGGTAGGCACCGGCATCAAACCCGATCTCTGCCAGGAGATTCTCGATCTCCTCGCGTCTCCCGGCAAGCATATCACGCTCCTCCTTCGCATGCGAGAGACTGGCCCTGTACTCTTCCTGTGCCTTCAGGCGTTCTTTTGCCTCGAGATAGGTCTGCCATTGCCCCTCAAGGGACCGTATCTGCGCTTCGATATCGCGCTTGTGGTCGGGATGATAGCCAAGTTCATGGATCTGCGCATCAACGGCGGCCTTTGCATGGAGGGCCTCTTCGGCCTGCCGCATGAGGGAGATGCGCTCCTCGCGGAACGCAGCGAGACGGGAATGGTATTCTGCGAGCTGGCGGTGCTCGGCTATCAGGGAGGCGTGGTCGGCCAGCGCCTCCTCACGCTGGCGGTGGAGGGTTACAATATCCTCCGCCGCACTCTCCTGCACCCACCCCAGCGCCCGGATTTTTTCTTCCAGCTCCCCGACCAGTGCCGGGTAGTGATCCCCGAGAGGACGGTTGCAGGTGGGGCATATCCCCTGCTCCCCCGCCTCCCTTATCTCGCGCAGCTGTGCCTCCAGCTCTTCTTTCTGCACCCCGCAATTCTGGTGCGCGGCCCGCTTCTCACTTTCCTCCCGCAGGAGACGCTCGCTCTCGCCGGCACGCGCCTCGATCCGACCTTCGAGTTCCGCCACGTCGGGGTGCCGGCCGATCTGTTCCTCGAGATCTGCTGTCTGCGCACGAAGGGCATGTACGCGCTCCTCGATTCCCTGGTACCGGGCTTCAATATCAGCCTGCACTTTCCACAGCTCGCGGTAGCGGGATTCCTGTGCATCGAGCCCTGCAACCTGGTGACGCAATGCCTCCAAGTTGCGAACAGACGGCTCGAGATCCCTGATCGCGCGTGCATCCTCCTCGAGCCGCGCAATCCTCTCCCGGAACTGATTGATCTGTGCTTCGTGCCCTGCAATGAGGTCCGCCACCCGCTGCTGCTCGACAATGCACCGTTCATACTGCTCTTTTTTCTCCGACAGCTCCTCAAGGAGGGTTACAAGGCGAGCATATTCCTCCTCAGCCCCGGCAAGGCGCTCGAATTCCTCCCGGTATCCCTGCAGCGCGGAGTGCTTATGCTGCAGCTGTGCCAGTTCGCGTTCCAGACGTGCGAGATTGTTGAGATGCGCCTGCTCCTGTTCCCGGAGGACGATGTACTGCTCTTTTTTGCCGGTCAGCCGGGTGAGAGTTTCCTCGGCGGCCGCGCACTCCTGCTTCGCCCCATCAATGCGGGCGCCAAGCTCCCGGGCCTCGGCATTGAGAGCCGCCGTCTCATCTTCGATCTCGCGTATCCGCTGGAGAAGGGCATACCGGTCATATTCGTCGATCTTTCCCCTGATCGACCGGAGTTCCTGCTCTCTCGCATCAATCTCCTCTTTTAACAAGGCATCGCTCTCTTTTTTCAGGTAATCGATCCCCAGCACCCGCATAAACCAGTTCTTCCGGCCGCCGGGGGTTTCATCGAGCAGGGAGAGCAGGTCCTTCTGCCCCGCATAGATGGTGCTTTTGAAGTCGGCCGCACCCATACCGATGACCCTCGCCACCTCGCCCTCGACTGCACTCACGCTATCGGCGAGGAGCTCGCCTCGCAGGAAGATCTGGGCGTCGTGCTGGGTGGAGCTCGCCGTGCGCCGGAACGTCCGCAGGATCGTGTATTCCTCCCCGCCCACCTGGAAGTCGAGGCGGACCTCGCACTTCTCTCGCGAAGGGGCGAGGGAACTGACGATATACTCCCCCGAAAGCCCCGAGCTCTTCACGCCGTAGAGGGCAAAGAGCACCGCTTCCACGATGGTGCTCTTCCCCGCCCCGTTGTTTCCCACGATGCCGGTGACGCCGTCGCGAAAGACGATCTCGGCGGTGTCGAACCGCTTGAAGTTTTTCAGGGCCAGCTTAGTGAGCAGCATCCCGCTCCTCCTGGTGGCGCTCGACCACCCTGCGCAGGACATTGGTTCCTCTGCCGACCACGAATGCGTGCACCGGCGGGTCAAGGTGCTTCTGCGCCACGAATGTCTCGAATTCACCGAGATAGTCGACAGTGCGGAGATCCTTTTCCTCGATCACATTCGTCTGCTCGTCGGCCATCCGTACCCGCACCTTCAGGTCCAGCACTCTTCTTTTGAATTCCGCCAGCGTCCGCCGGTCGACCGCCCGGACCGTCTCGCGTGCGATGCCCTCGAGGGTCAGCTGGCACATCGCCAGATCGCACCCTTTTGGGTATCGATCGATTTTTCCGGCGATTGTCTCCGAGACCTCCGCGGCGCTCAAGCCCTCGCAGCCGACGGTGCCGAGGTCCATCATGGGGGTATGAGGCAGCTCGAGGTGCTCGACCTGCCCCGTTGCGGTGTCCACGACAAGCCCGCCCTTGACATCGGGAAGCTCACCGTACGAGCAGTATTCGAGGGAGCCCGCGTACCACGCATTGTCCGCCACCTGGCGCTGGCCGTGGAAATGACCGAGCGCGATGTAATCGAAATCGGAGGAGAGCATGCCCGCGCTCAGCTCATGCTCCGCCACCGTGCGCAGCCGGTAGTCGTGGAGGGTGCTGACGAGGCCGTGGGTGACGAGGACATTACGGCGATCCGACGAAGGGGTGATCTGGCGGTATGCCTCGGCGTAGTCCTCCGCACGCAGCATATTGGGGATGAGGTGGAACACCGTATCCCCGATCTCCACCAATTCATAGCGGTAGCGGTATGCGGCATGCACCTCCGCCTGGTGGTACTCGAGCACCTCGAGCGGCGACGAGGTGTAGCGCGTCTTGGGCATGCTGTGGTTTCCGGCGATCACCACAAACGGGATCTCCTCCTCGCCGAGGCGCCCGAGGGCCTCAAGCACCGTGGTATAGGCACGCGTCTTGGGCCGGACCCGGTCGAAGAGATCGCCGGCGTGCACGAGGGCGTCCGGGCGCTGCCGGATGATGACCTCGATCCCCTCGCCAAAATTATCGTAGATCAGGCGTTCCCGCAGATTCATACCGGTTTCCGGATCGATTTTATGAAAGGCGGCGAGCCCGAGGTGGGTGTCGGCGATATGAACAAAACGCATATGTTATTTCCCCATCGTTGGCGGTTCGTAATAGCCCCGCGGTGTGCGGCGTGAAGGTGAACCGCGGGGCGGGTCATTACTTATCTATAGATTGGGTCGATATAGATATGGTGATTTTTTGTCCCAGAGGGCAGTAGATGCTGTTTTTCAGGCGATGTTCCTGTTGACCGATATCAGGGCGCTTCTCCGGGAGACCGCACCGGACCACCTGCTCGACGCCGAGCAGAAGCAGCAGGCAGCGCGGGCCCTGGAGAAGGCAAAAAAACAAATTGCTATTCTCGAAAAGGAGCTGGTCGGGTGAAGTGCAGCGGCGATATCGAGGTGCGGGAGGTCGAGGAGCTCTCTATCAATATCGATCCCATCCAGGCAGGCGGGCGCCTCACCCCGGAGGCCATGAAGGCATGCATCGCCTACGGGGACGGCTATTCGGTCTGCGACTACTGTCTCAAGCCCTTCCGTCTCGACTATATCAAGAAACCCCCCATCGCGGAGTTCCACCGCGACCTCGCTGAATGGCTGCACATGGCCGAGGTCAGGGTTGTGCCCGGGGCGCGGAGGGGATTCCAGGCGGTCGCCAGCACGCTGGTGGAGAAGGGCGATCCGGTCATGCTCACCGCCCTCTCCCATTACACCGAGTTCGTTGCGGTGGAGCAATCAGGCGGCATCCCCCGGGAAATTCCCACCGACGAGCACAACCGCATCACCGCCGACGCGGCGGCCGATCGGATCGAAGAGGTGCTGCGCGAGTTCGGGCGTACTCCGAGCCTTTTGTTTGTCGAGCACGTCGACTACCAGTTCGGTAATATCCACGAGGTGAAAGAGATCGCCCGCGTGGCCCACCAGTATGATATCCCCGTGCTCCTCAACGGCGCTTACTCGGTGGGCATCATGGAGGTGGACGGAACGGCCCTCGGCGTGGATTTCGTGGTGGGGTCCGGCCACAAGAGCATGGCGGCGCCGGCACCCTCGGGCCTCGTGGCAACAACCCGAGAACATGCGGAATCGGTGTTCCGGACGACGAAAGTGAAAGGCGATCGTACCGAGCGGACCTTCGGCATCAAGGAGGTCGAGCTGATGGGCTGCACGCTCATGGGTGTCACCGTGGTGGGCATGATGGCATCGTTTCCCGCGGTTCGAGAGCGGGTCGTGCGCTTCGACCGGGAGATCGCCCACAGCCGGCTGGTCACCGACGCCCTCCTCTCCATCGAGGGCACAAAGGTGCAGTCCGAGTACCCCCGCCGGCATTCGCTCACCCGCATCGATACCCGCGGTTCGTTCGACACCGTGGCGAAAACACACAAGAAACGGGGATTCTTCCTGCAGTCGGAGCTAAAAAAGCGCGGGGTTGTCGGCGTCATCCCCGGCTCCACGCGGGTCTGGAAGTACAACACCTACGGGTTGACCGATGCGCAGGCGCAGCATGTCGCCGACGCGTTCCGGGAGATCGCCGCAGAAAACGGGCTCGAGGTCACCTGAGCCCCTCCATCTCCCCGTTGAGCGCCCGGTATTCCCGGACCGACGAGAGCGCCCCCTCGACCAGTTCCTCGATGGCCATCGTTTCTTCTTCCCTCAGCACCGCCTCGAGGGTGGCGGCGAGGGAGGGGTGCTTCGGGACGACCGTACAGCCAAGGTCCCCGGCAGCGTCCCGGAAGGTCCCGATGGCGCGCGCCAGTTCGACGGATTCCTGCTTGTCGAAGGTGATGAGAGGGCGCAGCACCGGGATTTCCGGAATGCCCGCCTCCTCGATCACCCCCATGTTGGCGAGCGTCTGGGATGCAACCTGGCCGAGGGAATCGCCGGTGACGAGAGCGAGCAGGCCCCGGTCCTGGGCGAGGCGCCCTGCCACCCGCAGCATGAAGCGTTTGCAGATGATGCACCGGTATTTGGGATTTTTACCCATGACGAGCCGCTCAAAAAACGGATCGAGGGAGACCATCATGAGGGTGAGGGGCCGGCCGGGGCACCATGCGGAGAGGCGGCGGTGGTTCTCGAGGGTCCCCTCCCGCACATCCCCCCCCATCCAGCTGCCGCCGTCGAAAGAGAGGTGGGTCACGTCACACCCCCGCCGCATCGCCAGCCACGACGCCACCGGCGAATCGATGCCGGGGGAGAGCAGGGAGAGTACAGGCCCCTGTGTGCCGAGCGGCAGCCCTCCCGGCCCTTCCAGCCGCTCGTCATAGACCAGCCCACCGATGTCCCGTGCCTCGACGAAGATCTCGTAGTCGGGATGCTTGAGATCGACCTCCAGCCCATCCATCCCGGCATAAATCTCCGACCCGATCCATGTGCCGAGCTCCTGGCTGGTGAATCCCGCAAGGCCGGCCCGGCGCGCCCTGACCGCATAGGACATCCCCGGTTTGAGGCGGGAGAGCGCCCGCTGCACTGCAGCTGTCATGATATGCTCGATGACGGGCGGGGTTCGGATGCACGGGCTCACGCCCACCACCCCGAACACCCGGCGAACCGAGGCGCAGATGCCCAAAATGTCGTCCCCTTCGATCAGGATGCGCCCCCGGTACACCTCGATCCGGTAGTCGCAGCCCTTCGCGTCCAGCGCCCTCCTGATGTTGCGCAGCAGGATATCGATATAGCGGCGCTTCACCGGTTCGCTCTTTAAAAATAGTTCCCCGTAGCGTACGAGCACGGCGTCCATCACCGCTCCCCCCCCGCATCCGCCAGCCGGACCGAGGCAAACCCCAGCGCCTCGATCTCCTTCTTTTTTCTCCTGATTTTCTGGTGTTCGGATGGTTCCGCCTCCACGACCGCATGCCCGTCCATGTCCCGCACCCGCAGCCTGCCGGCCACCTCTCCCCGCAGCAGCGCTTCGGCCTTCCGCACCCGCTCGATCCGCCCGGGAGTGAGAGGCGTGTTCTCCGAAAAGCGCGTCGCCATACAGGACGAGGAGGGGATCGCCTCGATCCCGAGGCCGCGGGCCACCCCCGCAATCTCCTCCTTGCCCATCCCGCACCGTCGAAACGGGCTGATTACCCCGAGATCCCCGAGGGCCCGCATCCCGGGGCGGTCCGCGGGGTCGTCGTCGGCATTGGTGCCGTCGGCAACCGCCCGGTAGCCGTGCTCTTCGGCCCACCGGACGATCGCCTCCATCATCGCCCGTTTGCAGATATAGCAGCGACGGGGCCCGTTTGTGCGCACCTCCTCGAAATCCAGCATATCCAGGTGCAGCACCGCCAAGGGAGCCCCGATCCGCTTCGCGAGAGCCCGCGCTCGCGCGAGTTCTCCTGCCGGGTTCAAGCCGGTATCCACGGCGACAGCGGCCACGCAAACGCCCGTATCACTGGCCGCGGCGAGCAGCACCATGCTGTCCGTCCCCCCCGACAGCGCCACCACGAGGGGCGCATGCTCCGTGAGGACATCAGCAAGGCAATCGGTGCGATTCATCCCTTGTACTTGCGGTTGTGGGGATAAATGAATATTGGGGAAAAAAGAGAGGATTGGGCTACTCGAGCTGCATCTCGGCGGCGCAGTTCGGACATTTCATTGTTGACACGCCCGGTTTTGCCGGCATCGTGCAGCCGCAGGCGTGGCAGACAAACCGTGATTCTCCGCCCTGCGGATACATGGGCATCTGGCGCATCCCGCCGCCCCCGCGTCGGCCCATGCCCCGTCCCATGCCCATGCCTCTCCCCATACCCATACCCACGCCGGGTGCGGGGCCCGCGCCGGG
>DSDF01000095.1 GCA_011048835.1 Methanoculleus sp.
ATATATTCTGCCCTTCTTTTTTTATCCCCTACAGAGGGTATGCGAAACATTGCCGAATCACAGGTTATTCAGGAAGATGTCGATCGAATATCGATCAATATTGTCACACAGGAGGGCTTTTCAACAAGCGACTATTTGCGCCTAAAAGATTCCTTTGATACCATGTTTGGAAGCGAATTTGAACTGAAAATCAATTTGGTGAATAATATCCCCCAAACAGGTTCGTTTAAAAAGCGCTTTGCCATCAATAAATTGGGAGAGGATTATATTGAAAAAGCATTTGAACGAGAATAAACGACGCGTGCTTGTCATCGGCCCCTATCCTCCTCCGATCGGAGGGGTCGCCACCCACATTCAGCATCTCATGGCCCAGCAACTGCTGCAGGATCGCTTTTCCCTGGCACTGTATCGAACGGGAAAAACCGATGAAAACACATCCGATTTCGTCCAGGTGTTCCTGGAGATCGTTACAATTTTCAAATATCTCGCAACATGCCGGTTCAGGAAGGCGGATATCTTTCATGTCCATACCGCATCTCGGATGAGTTTTTTCCGAAACAGCCCTTATATCGTGTTTTCGAGCGTGTTCTCGAAAGGAAAGGTTCTCGTCCATATTCACGGCGCCGAATTCGAGGATTTTTACGCGCAGAGTCATCCCTGGACACAAAAATTCATTGCATTCGTGCTCGGGAAATCCGATGGGATCGTTGTGACCTCCGAGCGATGGATCGACGTCATCAGGCATATCTGTGCAAGTTGTTCGAGGATTTATCCGATCCCCAACGGATTCATCGAATCCAAGTTTTATGCCGTCGATCCTGCAGTCGCCAGAAAAAACCTCAACATTCCCGAAGATACAACGATGCTCCTGACGATTGGCTGCCTGGAGGAATACAAAGGCCATAAATATCTCGTGGAGAGCATGAAGAAAATCATTGAAACGAGAAATGATGTCGCCGCCTACATTGTAGGGCAGGGGTCTCTGGAACCATCGTTGAAGCGATTGATCGCTCAAAACAATCTGGAGCACTATGTGTCCCTCGCAGGCGGCAACAAACCCGTTGATGAATTAAATCTCTGGATAAATGCCTGTGATTTTTTTGTATTGCCAAGTGTAAACGAAGGCAATCCCACCGTGATGTTTGAAGCCATGGCATGCGGGAAACCGTTCATCGGCACCAATGTAGGAGGGATACCCGATATCATCACCTCGGATGCATACGGGTTACTCTGCAATCCTCGGGATGCGGATGCATTGCAGGAGATCATCATGGACGGTCTGGTGAAGGACTGGAATAGTGAGGCGATTTTGGCGTATGCCAATGAATTTTCATGGGAGCGTATCGCCCGGAAACTGGAGCAGGTGTACCGGGATATTGCCGATGCTTCATGATACCTCAATCCTTTATGCAGCCACATCCCGGGCGACCACAAGGGTGAAAGGCATCAGTTCCATTTCATTTGGCCACAATTCATTGACGAACGATATATATGGGGCAGAATGTATAGTCGACGAATATCGCCCCCGGAGCATGGCATGAACATTCTCAGCACGATCTATCACCTGCCCTTCAGCCCCCTGCAAAATAATGCAATGCTCTGGAGAATTGTGAACATACGGGATCTCCTTGAGAAACATGGGATCCATACGGATCTGGCGTATTTCACCTCGTGGTATCTGCGTGAAAAAAACCATAATAATGATGATTTTCCCAGAATGTCAACCATAAGGAGTTTTTTCCCGCAATACTCATATCTTCGCTGCCTGAAGCAGCATGAATATGACTGCATTTATGCGAATACCTCATGGGCGGGATTCCATTCCATTCTCGGGAAAAAATTGAACGGACTCCCCATGGTCGTGGATTGTCATGGCATTCCTTCCGAGGAATTTATCATGGGCGCTCCTCCGACGCGGATTTCCGATTTCTTCCGGTTCACTGTGCTCAAAATGGTGGATACATGGGGGATACGAAACGCGGATCTCGTGATCTGTGTTTCGGATTCCATGAGGGACTATCTTGCAGAACATCTCGACGTTCCCCCGGAAACGATGTGCGTCATCCCCAACGGCGTGGATATTGATTTCTTTCGATATCATGGTGAAAATACGGCACGATTAAAGGAAGAACTGGGTTTGCAGGGCAAAATGGTCTTTGGATACCTCGGGGGAGTTCAACAATGGCAGGGCGTGGATGCTTTTATCCGGGCTGCACGCCGCACCCGGTCCGATGCCCTTGGGTTCCTGCTGGTGGGCGGAGAAGAGCGGTACCGGAAGGGCAACCTTGTCTCCGTCCCGAGGATACCCCGAAGTGAGATTCCTCATTACTATTCCCTCTGTGATGTCCTTGTGCTGCCGCGTCCGGCTCATCCGGCGACAGCCGTCGCTGCCCCCACAAAATTCGGTGAGTACGCCGCAATGGGAAAGCCGATCCTCACCACCGATGTAGGCGATGCAAGCCGGTATGTGCGTGACTACCGCAACGGGATCGTCGTCAAGAGTGCAGACGACCTCGAGAGGGGCATCGTGGCGTTCTCCGTCAAAGATGAAGCCGATTTAATTGAAATGGGGGAAAATTCACGGTTATTGGCCGAGAATGAATTCCATTGGGAACGTATTGCGAACCATCTTGTGCACCACCTGAATGGGGTCGTGCGATGAAGCATTTCGGGCCGCTGCGTCCCTGTACACCGGTTGCCCTGTGGTTGGGGCTGCTTTGTCTCCATCCCGTACTGTGGTCCGTCATTGCACTCGATGAGCTGGGATATCCGATTTTTCCCCTCAGGCAGGTGCTCTGTCTTGGCTATATTATCGTTGTTCCTGGCATCACGGCACTGGGCATGTTCAATATTCGCCCGCTTGATTCCATTCAAACGGTCGTCTTTTCCATCGGGCTGAGTATTTCGGCGTTGCTCCTCATATCCGCGGCGTATTACTATGCTGTACCGTATTTTGGCGTGTGGCTTCCACCCGTATGGACGGTCGTTGTGCTCAGTGTGTGTGTGGTGCCATGGATCGTGATGTTGCTGCGACGCGAACGCAAAGGCCGTCATGACGGCCGTATACTCCCGCCTCCCGGGAATTGTTCCGAAAAAGTCATTCTCATGGTGACATTTCCGGTGCTGGCGATAATCGGAACATATCTCATGAATACCTATGATTCCAATATCATCCTGCTGCTTTTGCTGTTTTCCATACCGGCGGTGTTTCTTGTATTCATGGGCCGCGACACGCTCGGGAGCGATCTCTACCCGTATGCAATAGTTTCGATGGCTCTGGCGCTGGTGCTGCACCAGGCGCTGATATCCGCCTATTTGGCGGGATGGGATATTCACCGGGAATATTATTTTGCGAATCTCGTGCTGCAGAATGCAGTGTGGGACCCGGCAATCCAGCACAATATCAATGCAATGCTGAGCATCGTGTCGCTCGGTCCGTTCATCGCGAATTTTTGCAATATCCATCTGGTATGGGTGTTGAAAGCGGTCTATCCGCTGCTGTTTTCTTTTGTTCCCGTGGGCCTCTATTATGCGTACAAAACACAAACGAATGAAAAAATCGCGTTTATGGCGTGCTTCTTTTTCATATCATTTTCTGCTTTTTATACCGAAATGATACAACTGGCGCGGCAGCAGATTGCAGAATTGTTTTTCATGCTGATCATCGTGCTTGTGGTGTCCGGAAACATTCAGATTCGGAAACGAATGCTGTTAATCACCATATTCAGCGCCTCGCTGATCGTGTCGCATTACGGCCTTTCCTATATCTATCTGCTGCTGTTGCTTCCGGTATGGGCGACAATCATCATCCTCGAGCATACGGGGGTGGTGCAGTTCATCTCCCGGTATGCACCCCGTATCCATGGATCAATCGCACTGCACGGGGAGAATAATCCCACTCCCCATACTCCTCGAGTCATCCGCATACAGTACGTGGCATTCTATTCGCTCTTCCTGATCGGATGGTATTTTCTGGTATCGGAGGCATCATGCCTGATAAATGCCCTGGAAATCGGCCGTCATATTTTCAGTACACTCTTCACCGAATTATTCAATCCCGAATCGGCAGAAGGGATGAGAATCATCTCTTCCGCGTCGGCCACGCTCTTACATTCTCTCTCGAAATATCTCCATTTCATGTTTCAGGGTTGTATCACTCTAGGGCTTTTTGCCGTGGTGCTGTATCGGAAACAATGGAATTTCAAGCCAGAATTCCTGGTTTTCTCGCTGTTTTCTCTTCTTGTAAACATCATGATCATTGCCGTCCCCTATTTTGCGTACCAGCTGAATGCAACGAGATTATATCACATATCCCAGTTTTTTCTGTCCCCGTTCTGTGTTATCGGGGGTCTGCTGATTGTGACGTTCGCTCTGCAAAGAATGCCAAATATGCCATATGTTAGCCAAAAAACTGCATATGTTGTAATATCCGGTTTGTTGGCCGTATATTTCCTGTTCAATACCGGATTTTTTTATGAAATGGCCTTGCGGAGTTCGTCTTCCATTGCTCTCGATGATCAGCTGGATTATCCGGTATTTAATGAACAGGAAGTGCAATCGGCACTGTGGATTTCGGAGAACCTCCCGCAGTACGATGTATATGCGGATGAATATCGGCGGTTATTGTTGCACGGGTATCTGGGAATCGACAGCCAGTACCTTCACCTGACGGAAAACGGGCCTCCCGTTGATTCTTTCGTGTTTTTGGGCGAATACAATCTTCAGGAGAAGCAGGTGCTCATCACCCCGCCTGCTCCAGTGGCGGTGAGTAAACAATACTATTCTCTGGAAACGGTCATCGAAAATCCCCGTTGGGACAAGATCTATGATAACGGAGGCGCTGAAGTCAGGCGCATGATCGTTGAATAGAGAAGAACGGACGTTGAGCCCGCCCGGATACCGTGCGGTGCGACAACGCGAATGATCCCATGAGGAGTCGTTCCCCGCTCTTCCCCGACAGCGTTCCGGCATATGACCCGGGTGAAGGGCTGCTCGCGTGTGCAACGGAGTTGCTGATTTGCGTATTCCTGCGGGTGCGAGACCGTCAGGCACGTCCCGGTACCGCAATGATGCGAAAAAAAGAGGTGGTGTTCCCTTACCCGTTGGTGATTTCCAGGTAACGGTACAGCAGTTGTGCTACATCGCTGTCATCGATATAGCCGTTGTTATTGAAATTCGCGGAGAGGTCATCCTCGATAAGACCATTTGCCATGTATGAGGCTTGCGTGACATCATCCATGTCGATGACTCCATTTCGGTTGAAATCCCCGGGGATTCCTTCTTTTGGAACCAGTTCGAAGTAATCCGCATTGGCGTCTCCCCCGTTGAACCGCAGGATTATCTGGTGCTCTCCCGCGGTGTCGAATGTCACCGTGCATACCCCTTCCATGCGGGTCTGCCAGTCGGGGCCGTTCGGGATCTCCGCGGTACCCGCGTCGACGCCGTCGATTAAGACGGTGATCGAGCGTCCCGGGTCGGGTGCGTACAGGTAGAAGTCTGCCTCATACTGCCCGGCCTGCGGGATGTTCATGGTGTACCTGAGCCATTCACCGTCGACGATGGCGGTCACGAGCGGATAGGGTGTCCAGGCTCTCATGCCGACATCCACGGCGGTCATGCGGTAATCACAGAATTCCTCGTTTGTGGGGGTGGTGTCGTGGTATGCAACGCCTTCTCCGCCTTCATCGAAGTCGGCGAACAGGACACTTATCCCCTCCGATACGGGCGGCAGGATGGGTTCCGTTACCTTGATCACTGCAGCAGCGGTGTCTGTCCCGTCCGCATTGGTGACCGTGAGGGCTGCGGTGTAGCTCCCTGCATTCTCGTAGGTGTGGGCGGGGTTCTGTGCTGTGGAGGTTGCGCCGTCACCGAACTGCCAGTACCACTGCGTGGGGTTGTTTTCGCTGGTGTCGGTGAACTGCACGGTGAGCGGTGCATCTCCCGCGGCTACATCCGTGACAAAGCCTGCGACCGGCGCTTTCGGCTGTGCATACACGGTGATGTAGTCGGCCTTCGTCTCTGTCGAGCTGCCCGCCTGGTTGGTGGCGGTCAGAGACACTGTGTAGATGCCGGCTTCTTCATACGTGTGAGCGGGGTTTTGCTGGGTTGCGGTGGTACCGTCACCGAACTGCCAGTACCATTGCGTGGGGTTGTTTTCGCTTGCATCGGTGAACTGCACTTCGAGCGGTGCGTCCCCTGTCTGCGGAGCGGCCTGCATGTGGACAACAGGTTTCAGGCTGGTAAAGGGATTGTAATACTGATTGTTGTCGATGACATCCCCCCTTCCTTTATAATTGTCATAGGAATTGAAGGTGTTCGTGTTCAGGATCGCACCATAGAAGTCAATTACGTTTGTTTTCCCGTTCGACTGGTAGAATACATTGTTTGCAAATGTATTGTACCCGGTCGTACTCCAATCGCGAATGTACAATGCGATATCGTTTTTCGAGTGCCAGGAGTCCAGTCCGGAGTCGACCATGATATTATCCCTGACGATGTTGTTGTACACGACATCGCCTGACACGCAGATCGCCGCTTCGTCGGTGTTCATGATCGTGCATTGTTCCACGATGTTGTCGTGTGAAACGCATCCGCTGTAGCATTCGAACATGATCCCTTCGCCGACACCAAATGCCTTGCGCGGACTGTTGCGCACCGTGTCGATGACAATGTTGCGGAAGATGTTGTTGTTGCCGTTGAACTGGTTCCGGGCCCAGGTGTCTTTGACCGTGCCGTCGAATATCTCATTATGCTGCGTCATCCCCTCCACGCCGTCGGTATTCAGGCCGCGGCCGTACGTCAGGCTCGGTGCGGTGATTTCGAAGTTATACACTTTGTTGTAGCTGCACCCGTGGGGGAAGGCGTTCGTTGTACAGAGCAGGTACAGTGCCGAATGACCCCAGTCGACCAGGGTGAAATCGTGGATGGAATTGCGATAGACTCCTGCGTCGAAGTGTACGCCGTCCGTGAGGTGCTCATAGTAGGTATTCGGCAGGCGGTACCCGCTGTCGATGGAGAGATTGGAAAATTCATTGTCCACGCTCTCCTTGCCGGTCGCCACATCGCCGGAAACATACAGGCCAACGAGAGAGCCATGGCCCAGTTCGCAGTCATGCATCAGGATACTCTGGGATCCCGCGATGCGCACGCTAATTCTGCTGAATGAAAAATTAAGGTTCTGAAACTCCAGGTTGTTTCTGTGCGCAACATTCAGTGCAAATTCATTGTCCAGACATTCGATTGCCGAATAATAGTCCGCAGGGTTTCTGTCCGCATACACATAGAGCCGGTTTTCTTCCAGATCGCAGTACCACCGATACGAGAAATTGACTGCTGCTGCGTCCTCGGCATATTCGTACTCGGTGCCGTCGAGCCAGACGCGGTAGGGATTTTTCGGAAGCGGTGCATACCAGATGTCCTGTGACTGCTCCGTCCAGGTTTGGGGCTGCATTCCTCCCGGGAAACCAATTTTGTTCCCGATCACCGGGAGCGGGCCTTCCCCGTATGCCCCGAATGTGATGGACGCGGCTCCGGTCCCTGAGTCCGGCGGGACGAGGGTGCCGTTCCACGTCTCTCTACATTTGAAGAGGACCGAATCGCCGGGATTAAACGCAAACGAGTTCACTTTCCCGAGTGTTGCCCATGCCTCCTGTTCGCTGAGTCCAGAATAGGCATCGTTCCCGCCGGTTGCATCCACGTAATAGGTCGCCGCGGAGGCCGGGAACATGGTTGCGATGAATATGAACGAAATCAGGAACACCGCTATCCAGCATGGGAGTTGAGAGAGGTTCATCGGGAATCCGTACCACGGGAGCAATGCAAGGATATATACATTTCCAATTATAATAATCTCTGCTGCCCCGCCCCTCCCACCCGGCGCTTGCATTCTCCGGTCCGGAGCAGGTTTGCTGCCGGGTGCCGGATTGCTCTGCCGGGGAACGGAGGCGCCACTGCCTTTTTTAAGGCCATGGTTCCCACCACTCTCTATACCGGGTTATCATATGCAGCGCTCAAGCATTCTTGCGGTTATCATCGCCGTCGCCGTGGTCGGCTTTCTCATCATCACGAGTATTCTCGCCGACCTGTACTGGTTTTCGGCGGTGGGCTTTGAATCGGTCTTTCTGACCATCCTGCTGGCCCGCATCGCCCTCTTCATCGCAGGGTTCGCCGTCTTCTTCGGATTTTCCTACGGCAACGCCATCCTCGCCGCACGGAAGGCCGCCGGCATCCGGAAGGAGGGCGACCCCCGCCTCGCGTTTTCCGCCCTGTTCGCCGGATTCGTGAGCCTGTCCGCGGCGCTCAGCCTCTCGGCATCGTGGGAGACCGTACTGCGGTACCTCAACCGGACTCCGTTCGGGACCACCGATCCCCTCTTCGGCCTCGATGCTGGGCTCTACATCTTCGATCTCCCCTTCTACTTGCTCGTCGTCAATTTCCTGCTGGCGCTGTGCATCTTCGCCGTCATCCTCTCCGCAGTTGCCTTTTTCTCCCAGATCCTCGCGGTGGCCGTCCGGGGCGAGGGCAGGCCGCAGGTGGTCATCGAGGGCTACGAGGAGCGGATCGACTGGCGCTTCTACCTGCGCTCGTTTCTCCCCCAGCTCAGTTTCCTGCTCTTCCTCGTCTTTGCCGTGCTCGGCGTACGGCTGTGGCTCGCCCGCTTCGACCTGCTCTTCTCCGCGACCGGCGCGGTCTACGGCGCCGGCTACACCGACGTCCACGTCACCCTCCCTGTGCTGACCATTCTCGCCATCGTCACGTTCATCATCGGCATTGGGTTCCTGGTCAACGAAAAATTCCGTCGCGTGGAGGTCATTACCTACGGGGTCGCCGCCTTCGCGGGCATCGCCCTCATCGGCATCATCGCCGCTGTCGCGGTGCAGGCGTTGATCGTCCAGCCGGACGAGCTCACGCTGGAAGAGGAGTACCTCGATCGAAATATCCGTTTTACCCTCGCCGCCTACGGGCTGGATGACGTCGCAGAGCGGGCATTCCCGGTCAACTACACGCTATCGGCCGAGGATATCCGGGAAAACAACGCCACGGTCGAAAACATCCGCCTCTGGGACTGGCGGCCGCTGAAGACAACCTACGAGCAGCTGCAGCTCTTCCGGACCTACTATTCCTTCAACGACGTCGACGTGGACCGCTACCGGTTCGACGGGCAGTACAAGCAGGTGCTCGTTTCGGCCCGGGAGATGGATGTCGGCAGCCTCCAGCCGCAGGCGCAGACGTGGGTGAACACCCGCCTGGTCTACACCCATGGCTACGGGGCGGTGATGAACCCGGTCGACCGGGCCACCGCAGAGGGGCTCCCCGTCTTCTACCTCAAGGATATTCCGCCCTCCTCCGACTACCTCCTGCTTGACCAGCCGCGGATTTATTACGGGGAGCTGGCCGGCACCTACGCGGTGACCCACACCACCACCGACGAGTTCGACTACCCGTCGGGCGATCGCAACATTTACCGCAGCTACGACGGGGCCGGTGGGGTGCCCCTCTCCGACGGGCTCCGGCGCCTGGTCTACGCCATGCGGTTCCGGTCGGTGGAACTGCTCATCTCCGGCGCCCTCACCCCGGAAAGCCGCCTGCTCTTCCGCCGCACTGTGGGAGACCGGGCGGCGACCATCGCCCCCTTTCTGCACTACGACCCCGATCCCTACGTGGTGATCGAGGGAGGGAGGATGTACTGGATCATCGACGCCTACACCGCCGCCGACCGCTACCCCTACGCCGAGCCGGTCCGGTCCGGGTACCTGGGGGGGATGCGGTTCAATTACCTCCGGAACAGCGTCAAGGTGGTGGTGGACGCTTACGACGGCGACGTGCACTTCTACGTGGTCGACCCCGACGATCCGCTGGTCGAGACCTACCAGGCGATGTTTCCGTGCGTCTTCGAGGACTTCTCGGCCATGCCCGCCGAACTGCAGCCCCACATCCGCTACCCGCAGGCCCTCTTCGAGGTGCAGGCGACCGTGTACGCCACCTACCACATGACGGACCCCCGGGTCTTCTACAACCGGGAGGATGCCTGGGTGGTCCCGGACGAGGTCTACCGGGGGTCCCGGCAGCCGATGGAGCCCTACTACGTGATCATGAAACTGCCCGGCGAGGAGGCCGAGGAGTTTATCCTCATGCTTCCCTTCACTCCCCGGGGCAAGGAGAACATGATCGGCTGGATGGCGGCCCGCTGCGACATGCCCCACTACGGCAGACTGCTCGTCTACCAGTTCTCCAAGCAGGAACTTACCTACGGCCCCATGCAGGTCGAGGCACGCATCGACCAGGACACGGAGATCTCCCAGCGAATCACCCTCTGGTCGCAGTCGGGCTCCTCGGTGCTGCGGGGCAACACCCTGGTCATCCCCATCGAGGACTCCATCGTGTATGTCGAGCCCCTCTACCTGGAGGCCAGGGAGCGGGGGACGCTGCCCCAGCTGCAGCGGGTGATCGTCGCCTACAATGACCGCCTGACCATGCAGCCGACGCTCGCGGAGGCCTTTGCCGTCATCTTCGGCGAGGGAGCGGCGCCGGTGCCCCCCGGGGAGGCGCCCCCGCCGGTCAGCGTGGAGGACGCGCAGAAGCTCGCCCGGATCGCGGATCTCTACGGGCAGGCCCGGCAGGCGCTGGCCGACGGAGACCTCGGGCGCTACCAGGAGCTGATCGACGAGATCGGGGCGATCGCCTCCGGATAACCTCTTTTTCCCCCTCCGGCCCGTATCCATACCTTTAAGGAGCCTGCCCGCAATGAACTACCACTTCACGCAGTGCCGACGGAGGGTGTATGCCGATCCTTGCATCTGTGTTCGCACACCGATCCAACCCCAAGTGCTATCCCATACCAATCGAGCATCGTGTGTGCAGGAGCTGATTCGCTGACCTATAGAAAACATCCAAACAGCGGCACCGAGACCGAAATCGTTCGCGTCCGGCTGCCAAAGAAACGAGATAGAGAGATTTTTGCCCGCGCCGACCTGATGCTGGGCGCCAACCACATCCGCGTCCGCTGTTTTGACGGCGTCACCCGCATGGGCCGGATCAAGGGAAAGATCAAAAAGCGGGCCTGGATACGCGAAGGCGACCTCCTCATCGTCATCCCCTGGAGCTTCCAGGACGAGAAGTGCGACATCCAGTTCCGCTACCGAAAGCCCCAGGTCGACTGGCTGAGAAAGAACGGCTACCTGAGCTAATCCCCCGCTCACCCGCCCCACCCCTGGTGCCGCGCCCATCCCCGGAAATCCCGGGATCCGTGGCCCGCAGGAAACGAACAGGGCCCCCTCTCCGCCTGCACGGGATTTGCGCCGGATGCACCGGATACACTGGATGCCCCGGATATACGGCGTGCAACCGGACGCGAGGGAACCCATTTTTTTATAGATTCACGCACAACAATGATCGGCCCTTTGTGCACCTCGATTCTCAGCGTGCGCCGGGCGCATTCCAAAAACCCCCGTAGTGTAGTGGTCAATCATACAGGACTTTGGATCCGGTGACGGCGGTTCGAATCCGCCCGGGGGTATGCCACTGGTATGTTCAAATCCGCTGCCGATTGTGTGTCGCACTGTTTCCAAGGGCCCCGAACACCACCACCCCGGGGTTCACGACCTGCGGGGAGCGAGCTTCCGAAAACCGAAGATTAACTCGAGATCACCTTTGTTCGCACTCCGAAACGAGAAATTCGACAACGCCACTGGTGGAATTATATAAAAATTAC
>DSDF01000043.1 GCA_011048835.1 Methanoculleus sp.
CTCCCGAGTAACATCGTCTCGAGATGCCAGCGGCGCTTCGCCTTCATGTAGACCGCATCGACACCCTCCATGAGCGCCGCTTCCGCGATAGCCGAGGCAATATGCCCGGTTCCGGTCTTCATCTCCACGGAAAGGCCCGCATCTTCGAGTGCCTGCGCAAGCGGCCCGAGCCACGAGAGATCGGACCCCCGGAAAAAGGAGACGGCCTCGTTGACATGGAAGAGGCAGACCGATCCGGATCCGAGGCTCTTCAGGATGGAGCCGATTTTTCTCAGCTCCCCCGGCCTCTCCCCCGAGGCCACCGGGACCAGCGTCTTCTCAAACATCGCTCATATCACCTTCAAAATAACCCCAATCCCCGATCACGCAGCGCTCCTGAATACCGGTACGGTCGGGGACTGGGCACCATTAATATACCGATGAGGACCGCGGGCAGGGCACCCCGCGGATCGTTGCAGGGTCGATGGAGCTCCCCGGCGGGAGAGACCGTGCAGGCCCGTTGCATCGCTCTCCGGTACCGGCACGGACACAGCAGGCGCTCCGGAAGAACGACCCCCGCAATGATCACGGGCAAACCTGCAGAAAGTTCCTGAAACGGATGATTCTCATCACGCGCCGAGCGGGTCGCCGGAAAATTCGAGGAGGGGGGTTTTGTGCTCATCGTAGATGACCAGGATACCGCCCCTGATCTCGTAGGATGCGGTGCGATCCAGGAGAGAGAAATATTGCCGTTCCTGTTCCAAAATCCCTTCGGGCGTGGAGCAGTAGAAATCTGTATAGGCAATCTCCTCGACGAACAGCCGCTCCCCCTCGACGCGGTAGTAGGTGCCGTACCAGTTGCACCCCGCCGCCCCGCTCAGGTGGCCGTCCCGGGTGAACGCCGCGGTCACCGAGCCCTGCGGGAGCGCCGGCACCATCTCCCCGGTGTCGTCGGCAAGACGCCGCAGGTGCCACCCTCTCCCCGTCAGCGTCCCGCTCAGCGGGAGAAGGGCTTCTGACCTGTCGCTCTCGAAAACGAGGATGACATCCCCTGCGGTATTCCTGACGACCAGGGTATTTCCGTCGACCTCATAGGTGCCGGCGCGTTTGAGCATGGAGAGAAACGTTGCCTCCTGCTGCATGATGCCGGATGGGCGGCTACAGAAGGTCTGCGTGACGTCGACGACCCCGATGTCCAGCGACCCTCCGGCGGCATCACAGGTGGTCGCATAGGCGTTGCACCCGGCAGACCCCCGCAGGAACCCCTCGTGGTCGAAGTAGGCCGTCACCGTCGTTCCCGCGACGGCCGGCAGGATCTTTCCCATCCCGGTGTCAAAATGCGTCAGCCGCCACGTCCTGCCGGTCAGCTCCGTAGGCGCAGAGAGACCGCCGCGAGAGAAGACCAGGACCGTCCGGCGATCCCCGTCCAGCAATCGCAGTTCCCCGCCCGAGAACTCAAAGAAAACAATCCGGTCGAGCGCGGCAAGGTACGCGGCCTCCTGGTTCATCACCCCCCGGGGCTCGGAGCAGATGGTCTTGGCCGAGGCGACCGGACCGATGGAGAGCAGCTCGCCGCCGGCGTCGTACCGGGCCGCAAAAATATTGCATCCCCCTGATCCGCTCAACAATCCGTCTGCACCGAACACGGCGGTGATCCGGGTATCGTTGAGCACAGGCTTGAACTGGTTGTCTCCCGCCACATAAAGCTCCAGCACCCAGGTGTGCGCGGTCAGGTTCGCGGGCATGTCCCTCACCGCGCCGTCATTCCTCATGGGAACGGAAGGATGGGTGCACCCGGCACAGACAAGCGCAAGGACAAGCATGCCTGTACACGCAACCGGTCCGATCTTCTGCATGCGCCTGTACTCCCGCGGTAGCATGGACTGTTCTCCCATCGTTGCCCCTGGTGCCGGAGAATCCGGGTATCGCCAGGTAGCAATGTATACCAGTCATTTAAATATTGATGCAGTTATAATTACCGCTCTTGCGGCGCCGGCGGGGTGGCCTCGCCTGTCGTCCGCGGCTCCCTCTTTCTGCCTGACTGCGCGATGCCCGCAAGCGCCGCAGCCCGGGCCTGCAGGTACGGCGCAGTTTCGGGATGTAGAACGCGGCAAGTCCTATCCAGAACAGGATCAGAGCGGGAGGGCCGTACCCGTCGGTCATGAGAATCCTCTCCTGCACATGCAGGATGCAAGCGACCCGATCGAGGTCATCCTTTCCGCACTCCGCCCTGCTCGCGGAACTCGCGATGGGATCACCGCCTGCCACGCGCGAGCTTCACCCCCGCCACCATATTCACCAATTATTATAAATAATTTGCAATGGTATTCGGCAGCGTGAGGGAGGGTGGCGGGTGCGTACCCGGCACCGTGTATGGCTCCAACCTCGCACTGACCGCACGGTGGGTCGAGATCATCGTGGGGAGGAACAATGAGTGATTTAGTGGTTGTTGCATTCGATGACGAACAGACGGCCTTTCGGGTGAAAGACCGGCTGGAACAGATGCAGAAAGAAAAACTCATCGAACTGGAGGACCTGGTGGTCGTCGTCCGCCACCAGGACGGCAAACCCGATATCAAGCAGTCGGTGAGTCTGGCCGGGGTCGGCGCACTCAGCGGCAGCTTCTGGGGCCTCCTGATAGGCCTCATCTTCTTCATGCCGCTCTTCGGCCTTGCCATCGGCGCCATCACCGGGGCACTTGCCGGACACTTCTCCGACTACGGGATCGATGACAGGTTCATCAGACAGATTGCGGAGACGATCCAGCCGGGCAATTCCGCGGTCTTCATGCTCGTCAAGAAATCCACACCCGACAAGGTGCTCGCACGACTGAGCGAGTTCAAGGGCACGGTCATCCAGACCTCGCTTTCGGAGGAGAACGAGCAGAAACTCCGGGAGGCGTTCGGCGAAGCGCCCACACAGGCTGTTCCCGGCATACCGCCGATGGGATGAACCGGCACAGCCGCCATCGGTTCGTATCGCTTACCAGAAGAAAAACGATCCAACCGGAGGGAGATGCACATGATGCAGTGGATGGATGATTCTTCAGGAAAGATCATCGGGTTTGTGGCCTCGGAGAAACTGACCGACGACGATTATGCAGAGTACTTCATTCCCCCGCTCGAAGAGGCGATCGACGAGTACGGGGACGTCAGGATCCTGCTCAAATTCGAGAACTTCGAGGGCTGGACAGCAGGGGGGGCCTGGGAAGACCTCAAACTCTGGCCAAAACTCGAAACCATCGAGCGGATTGCCGTGGTGGGCGAGACCACAGTGGAGGAGATGTTTGCCTGGATGGGAAAGATATTCGGGCTTCTCTCGGGTACCGAGGTCCGCTACTTTGAGCAAGAGCAGATCGTCGATGCCTGGGACTGGCTGCGTGAAAACCCCGAAGAACTCTACCGAGAACGCGAAGCCACCCCTGCCCCGCGATAAGGACGGGGGCGGTGCACTGGAATACCATGACCGCGGACGTGACACTCGCCGCACCACTGCGGGCACTCGTCGCATCAGCGTGCACTGTGGTGCTGCTCGCCGGTATGCACCTCGGGGCTTCCATTATCAATGTCGTCCTCTTTTCCTTTTTTCTCTCAGTCCTCGCTCTTCCCGCGCTTCGGTACCTCGAGGGCAGAGGGATCCCCACGATCGGGGCGGTCCTCATTCTCATTGCAGGCCTCGCCCTCATCGCCGTCCTGTTCATCGCCACCCTCAACCTCTCCGTCCCTGAACTGGAGGAAGCAATATCCGCATACCGGAATCTGCTTGCAGAGCAGATCACCCGGATTGGGGCACTGATTGAACCGCTTGGCCTTGTCGTCCCGGATATGGAGGAATTCGATATCATCAGTGCTACCACATCCCTCATTCCTACCATCGCGTCGATCGTCTCAGGGCTCATCCAGTTCCTTCTCGACGTACTCCTGGTCATGATTCTCGCCGTGTTCATGCTCCTCGAGGTTTCGAAGTGGGGAGACATCCTTGAAAAAACACCGAAAACCGCGCACGACGTAATAAGCCAGTTCGTCAGTTTCAGTGCCACGCTGATCGAATACGTGGCCATCAGGATCAAGGTCAATTTCATTGTGGGGGTGGCAACGGCGCTTCTGCTGTGGGCGATGGGGATCCAGTCGGCACTGCTCTGGGGAGTCGTGGTCTTCGTGATGAGTTTCATACCCTATTTCGGGCTCCCCCTCGCATCCATCCCTCCGGCGGGGATCGCCTGGCTCCAGATCGGGCTTCCCGGGGCGTTGATCGTCCTCGCCGGCATCGCCGCCGTCAACTTCGTTGCGGACACTATCATATTTCCGCAGATGGCCAGCACGCGGCTCGATCTCTCACCCCCTACCGTAATCGTCTCGATCCTCCTCTGGACATGGGTGCTCGGGGTGCCGGGCCTGTTTCTCGGCGTCCCCCTCACCCTGATGGTGAAGTACCTGCTGGCAGGCTTCGAGGAGACCCGCTGGATCGCGGCGCTGATGGGCCCGGCACCACCGCCTGCAGAATAGAGGATATTGGTGAGAGACTGCGCGCAAACGGGGCCGCCCGCGCTGCACCCATGTATGGTGCGACCAATATATATATCACCGAATGGTATCAGCCATCATCCGATGCTGGCATCACAGTATATGGGGGGATGATAGATGGCAAATCAATTCAAGGGCACGATTCGTCTCGATATCCGGGATTCGGTACCTGAATGGGACCCCTTCCTGCAGCCGCAGGCACCGGAGGGGGCCCCCAACATCCTGATACTCGTCTGGGATGATGTGGGCCATGGGGCCATGGACGTATTCGGGGGGCCCATCGATCGCGTGGTGGTGGACGTGAGCGGCGAGGCCTACATCGACTTCGAGAAGCAGGTGACGGCCTGGGTGATGCGGGACTGATCCCCCGCTTCCCGGCATCTCAAGGTGACAATGAGCCCGGTGGACGAACCCCATATCTCCGTGAACCGGCGAAAGGCATCGGCAGGGCCGATGATGCGAGGAGGAACCGAGGAATGACAAACGAGCTGCCACTCATCGACCTCTTCCTGATCATCTTCATCGGGATGGGGCCGGTCAAGGTGCTGCTCATCTACATGGCGGCAACACAGGGTGCGGAGCCCTCACTGCAGAAAAAGGTGGCCGCAAAATGCGTCCAGACCGCCGCCATCGTGGCCATCCTCCTGCTCCTCACGGGTGCGCTGCTCATGCGCGTCCTGCACTTCTCCCGTGGGGCGCTCGCCGTCGCCGGCGGGATCATCCTCCTCGTCCTGGCCCTCTCCATGGTGCTCTCCCGGGCAGAAAAGGCTGAACCGGGGCCGGTTCCCGAGGAGCAGCTCCTGCAGATGGCCATCTACCCCATGGGCATCCCCCTGCTGCTCAACCCCATCGGCATCGTGGCCCTGACCGTCTTTTCGGCGGAATCGACGGGCCCCGTCCAGCTGCTCCTGCTCGCCGGAATGGTGCTGGTGGTGGCGGTCATCGACTACGCCATCTTCCTCGGCTCCCACGGCCTCGACCGCTACCTCACCCACGAGCGCATCCTGGTGATGGAGAAGGTGCTGGGGATCTTTCTCGCCGCCCTCGCCGTCCAGCTCATCTTCGGCGGTGCGGCGGATGTCTTCGGGGTGGTGCTGGGGGGGCATTGAACAGAACGGGGGAACAGGGCAAACGAACGTGACAGTATGGCAGAAGAAGTCATCATCTTCCTCGCCGCCTTTGTGGCGGTGCTCTTCCTCTTCAGCCTCATCTCCCGGCGGATTGAGGGGACGGTCCTCACCGCCCCGATGGTGTTTCTCACCGCAGGCCTGCTGCTCGGCCCGGGGGGCATCGATCTCGTCACCCTGACCGCCGAGAGAGCCTTCGTCCTTCTGATCGCCGAGATCGCACTGGTGCTCACCCTGTTCTCCGATGCCTCCCGCCTCAACCTCCGTGTACTGAAAGGAAGCGGCGATCTCCCCGCACGCCTGCTCGGGATCGGGCTGCCCCTGACCATCGCCGCCGGTATCGTGGTGGGTGTCCTTCTCTTTTCCGATCTCACCCTGCTTGAGGCGGGAATCCTCGCCTGCCTGCTCGCCCCCACCGATGCAGCGCTCGGCGAGGCCATCGTATCCAGCGAGAAGGTGCCCCTGCGGATACGCCAGGCGCTCAACGTGGAGGCGGGTCTCAATGACGGGGCGGTGATCCCGGTGCTCACTGTCCTGATGACCATCGCCATCACCGAAGAGCTGCAGCTCACCCCCGGGTTCTGGATCATCTCTGCAATCGTCCAGATCGGGCTTGCGGTGATCGTAGGGGCGATGGTCGGCCTTGCCGATGGCTGGATGGTGAACAGGGCGGTGGGAAACGGATGGATGGAGCAGACCTACGAGTGGATCGCCCTGATGGGCATCGCCATCATCGCCTGGATTTTCGCCGATCTCCTGGGAGCGTCCGGGTTCATCGCCGCATTCGTCGCCGGCTTTTTCGCAGGAGCGGTATATCAACACATCGTCCGATCGCTCGTCGATTTTACCAAAGCCGAAGGCGAGATCCTCGGCCATGCCATCTTCTTCATCCTCGGGATCCTCTCCTACCTCCTGATCCAGAATATCAATCTCACGATTGCCCTCTATGCGGTGCTGAGCCTCACCCTCGTCCGCGTGCTGCCGGTGGCCATCGCCATAATCGGCACCCGCCTGGGCACCGCAACGGTCCTGTTTCTTGGATGGTTCGGCCCCCGGGGGCTCGCCTCCATCGTGCTGCTGCTCACCGTGCTCGAAGAGGCGGGAACGCTCCCCGGTATGCTGACCATTTCCCTGGCCGTCATGGCCACGGTCACCCTCAGCGTCTTTGCGCACGGCATCTCGGCAAACCCCGCGATCGAACGCTACACCCGGTATGCGGCGTCGCTCCATGAACGAGCGCCCGAAAAGGAGGAGGTGCCCGAGCTCCCCGGCCGGCGGGGAGTCGCCATCGGGGCTGTGGCATACGACCCGGAGGAAGATGCCGGGGCCGGCGGACCGGAAATGAAATGAGAGACGGTTACGATGCCGGTGTCTCCGGGCAGGTTTTCATTGCCCATGCCACGTTGTTAAAACCGTTTGAGGATCCGCCCCAGGAACAGGGGCTGGACAAAGAAGTATATCGCCACCCCGATGTACACGGCGACCGCCAGCGGGGGGAAGATCAGGGCGAGCAGCACCCCGATGCCGTTGAAGATGATGCCGGACCGCCGGCGCCGCTCCATGTCTTCAAATTCCTCATCGGCGAGGTCATCGACGAGGAGATCGAAGCGTCGGGAAAGGTAGCGCATGATCGCGGAGAGCATGATCGACGCAATGAGCAGGTCCAGGCCGTAGATCGACACCGACAGCCGGGAGCCCGGCCCGGTGAGGTGCGTGGCCATCAGGCTCGTGGAGAAGGGGATGAGGGAGATGAAGAAGAGCACAATAAGCGTCAGGTGGAAGGTGATATGGTCTTCCTGCTTGGTGAGCCGGGTGATGGTCGCGTGTGTCACCCAGAACCCGCCGATGAACACGAAACTGATGAGGTAGGCGAGGAACACGGGCCACTGTTCAAGGAGCGCTAAGAACAGGCCTTCCTCGACCTCCGGCACGGGGAGTTCGAGGACGAGCAGGGTGATGACGATGGCGAACACGCCGTCGGCGAACGCGTTCAGCCGGTCCGTGGGAAGAATGTGGGGCAAGCGGCTGCGGCCACCAGATGTCGTAGAGCGGTTCTCAGCTCGATCACCCATCACCTCTCACCCGAAGAACAAGGAGTTGAGAGAACCTGAAAAATGTATGGGCGCGCGGGGCTACCCTTCCATAGCATCCCCATCGCGATGGGATCGTCTGGATAGTTAAATTCCGGCGGGTCGACAGGCGAGGGGTCCCTTGTGCTCCCGACTCCCCATATATTTATCACCAATCCCATGTCAAAGCCGGTCAGAACAGCGCGCCCACCTGCATCCCCCGTTGTGGAGGGAGGTTGACCTGGAAATGGTTGAAACAATACCCTTATCCGAATTTATCCTCATCTTCGGGCAGCTTGCAGTGCTCGTCTTTGTCGTCTGCAGCATGCTCTCCATGGGGCTCACCCTGACAGTGCCGCAGATCCTGGGACCGCTGAAGAAGATCAGGCTTGTGGTGCTCGCTCTTGTTGCGAACTTCATTCTCGTCCCCGCTGTGGCAATCGCGATAATTTTTGTGTTTCCCCTCGCCGGGGGACTGGCCACCGGGCTGCTGCTCGTCGCCCTCTCCGCTGGCGCCCCGTTCCTGCCCAAGCTGGCACAGGTTACCAGGGGCGATCCCGCATTCTCGGTGGGGCTGATGGTGCTCCTCATGGTGGTGACCATCGGCTATCTGCCCCTCGTCCTTCCATGGCTTCTCACCGGCGCCGAGATCAGCGCATGGGACATCGCACGCTCGCTCATCTTCTTGATGCTCGCCCCCCTTGTCATCGGCCTCCTCGTCAGGGCCCGCTACGAAGAAGTGGCGGCGAGTGTTGCACCGCTCATGTCCCAGGCATCAAACCTCGCACTGGTCGTGCTCATTGTCGCATTCTTCGTCGGCTACATCCAGGACCTGCTCGGCGTCATCGGCAGCACTGCCATCCTTGCCACCATCGTTTTTTTGATCGCTGCATTCGCCATCGGATACCTCTTTGGAGGAACCGCAGGCGATATGAAACGGGTGATGGGGCTGGGGACCGCCCAGCGCAACCTCGGCGCAGCGGTAGCCGTGGCCGGGTTCAACTTCACCGACCCCGACGTCCTCGTCATGGTGCTCGTCGTCGGGCTGGTGGGGCTCGTGCTCCTGATGGCCATCGGCGGCGAGCTAGGAAGGCGGGCGGAAACGACAGTGAAGGGGGCTCCGGAGGGAAAGAGCGAGAAAAAGATCTCTTTCGGGTGAAATTAGACCTACCGGCTTTTCATACTCCACCCGATTCCTCTACGGGCCCGGACGGCGAACGGCAGGGTCACCCCACAGGGGAAGGGGGCTTTGGGGAGAGACGCGAGGGTGTCGGACGAAAAACCGTGTACCAAGAAGTGTACTGATGGCCCCATGGTCTCGTGGACGGACCCTTGCGGGCGTGGGCGCCAGCCTAACCAGATAGGAGAATTCCTTTGCGGAACAGCCCGGAGCACCGCGCTGTAGAATCGGTTTTGAAATTTGGATAATTATATATATTTCATCTCAGTATCCCATTCGAGCAGGTACTGTCATCCTGCTCGGGAGATAGGTATGAAACCATGGATATTTTTCGTTTCCGTGATCCTGATCCTGGCCTGCGCTGCTGCCGGATGCACCCAGCCGACCGAGGAGGAGGCGGAGGCCCAACTCTGCCAGGATCTGGAAGCACTCGGAGTGGCGCTCGAAAATTACGAGAACATCAACGTGACCTCCACCGTAGGAGAGATCAGGGATGCCCAGGACGAGGTCACTGCAGCCATGCAGGATGTCAGGCAATCGGCAGCTCAGGTCGCCGTTATCCGTGTCGATGAGCTCGATGCGGCGTACAACGACCTCGATAACAGCATACAATCGCTTCCCGAGGATGTGACTGCAGGAGAAGCACTCCTGACCATCCGTCCGAATCTGCAGGCCGTCAGGGAAGCGCGGCAGAACCTCACCGCGGAACTGAACTGCCCGCAGTCGTGAAACGAGGACAGAGGCCCCTGGGGATCGATTCCGGATTCGAGGCGTTACCAATACTATAATGAGCATGCAATACAATTGGCGCAGGCAGCTGTCTGCCCAGCCGATTCTCACCAACCGGTACACAGGATTGTCCGATCGTGTCGAAGAACCACACCGCCATCCGGGATACGGGACATGCCGACGACAGCGCACACGAGCATGAGAGGATGAACATGTTGCGGAGAAGAGCAGAAGGGGGGCTGCGGGCTCGTGAAGAGGCCGGCGGCGCACACCGGTATAAAATGCGTGAGAAACTCGTCTCAATCGGGGACGACTACTGGATCGAGGATGCTGCGGGGGAGCGGGCGTTCAAGGTGGACGGCAAAGCGCTCCGCATACGCAACACCCTGATCCTCCAGAACAGGGAGGGGCAGGAGCTCTACAAGATCCAGGAGCGGATGCTCCATATCAGGGACACCATGGAGATCGAGAAGGCGGAAGGCGGCACGGCGGCGACGATCAAGAAAGCCCTGATCTCGCCGCTCCGTGACCGCTGGACGGTGAAGATTCCCGGGGGGGAGGACTGGGACGTGCAGGGGAACATTCTCGACCATGAGTACCGCATCGAGGCCGGGCGGAAGCGGGTTGCGGAGGCCTCAAAGAAATGGTTCCGGATCCGGGACTCCTACGGCGTGGAGGTGGAACCGGGATACGATGACGGCCTCGTCCTCGCCATTACGGCGGCGATCGACCAGATGGCGCATGATTAAGCCGATATGGGGGATGAAACGGACGACGGGCAACCAACAGGTCCGTGGAGACAGCCTGATTGGGGAGGAATTGCCGGAAAATATCTGAACATTCGGATATTTTGGAAACCCCATTTTTCATAAAAAAGTTTTTATATTTAATGCCGCATTGTTTTCGAACCCGCCTCACGTGTGCACTTTTCGGAAGGAGACCAATTGAGGGGCCCTGCACTCACATCGCAACGGAAAGGCAATGGATCACGGGTGCGGGCAATCAATCAAGCTACGTATTTTGTCAAGGGGGAATGAAGAATGGCAGAAGTTATGTACGGACCGATGCAGCTCCTGGTCATCGGATTCGAGAACCCGGACTTCCACGGCCAGATTCGGGAGGCGCTCGGGTCGGCGATGGAGAAGGGGGTCGTCAGGCTGATTGACGTGCGGTTTGTGTACAGGGATGCGGAGGGCGAGGTCACCGCCATGGAGGCCACCCAGCTCGACGAGGAGGAGCGCGAACGCTTCGGCGCCGCCGTCGGTGCGCTCATCGGCCTCGGGGCTGCCGGAGAGGAGGGGGCACGGAAAGGCGCCGAGCTTGGCGCCATGGCTGCCGCCGAGCAGAGCTTTGGAATGACCGAGGAGGACGTCCGGAGCATCGCCGACGCCATCCCGAACGGCACCGCCGCCGCGGTCTTCCTCATCGAGCACCTCTGGGCGAAGAGCTTCAAGCAGGCGCTCCGCGATGCCAACGGGTTCCTCATCGCCGAGGGCCTGGTCACGCCGGAAGCCCTTATGCTGGCCGGAGCGGCGCTTCGGGAAGCGGTCGAGGCTGCGGAAGCGGAGGAGAAGAAGAGGCCGATGGCTGCCCCGGCGCGATGAAGCAGTCCGGGGACGGACTCTCTTCCATTTATTTTCAGAATATCCCGTCCCCGATGTGTGCACCGAACTGAGGGGACCTGTTTTCAGCGGTATACGAGGGTTGGCCCAAACACCCTCGTTGCCGGAGAGCCTGGAAGGCGCAGCCAGGAATACGCACTCGCCCGGGCGCTTATACTTCTGCCGGCGCTGCCATGGCAGGAGCTGGCGCTTCGTGCCCGCGGCTGCTGCGCAGGAAGACCTTGATGGCCTCGTCCACGAGCAGCAGGGCGATGGCGAAACCGATGCAGAGCAGCCACTGGTCGCCGTCAAGCGAGGTCAGCCCCAGGCCGCGCTGCAGGAAGTGCAGCTCCGTCGGCAGGAAGGTGAGCAGCAGGGCAAGGCCGTAGAGCATCACCTGGTGTCGATCATGCAGGACATCCCGGTTGAACGCGCTCTTGGTTTCACTGCGGC
>DSDF01000049.1 GCA_011048835.1 Methanoculleus sp.
GCCGCAGGGAACGTGACCGTGGAGGTCGAGGTCGAAAACTTCACCCTCGTGGAGCCGACCGGCCAGGACAATGCTGCCGGGGAGGGGCACCTCCACTACTACCTGGATGCCCTCCCCCTCGAGGACCCGGATGAGCCCGCCATCCCTGAGATCGGCGAGTACGCGGTCTCGACCAACTCCTCCCACACATGGGAGAACGTGACCGCCGGTGAGCATATCCTTGCCGTGCAGCTGGTCAATAACGACCACACCCCCCTCGTCCCGGTCGTCGCCGGGGTGATCAACGTCACCATGACCGGCGTGATTATGGATGGGGAAGCCGGGGCCGTGACCATCGATCTCGTCGCAGAAGACGTCGCCTTTGACACTGCCACGATCATCGCGCCGGCGGGATCGGAGGTCACGGTGAACTTCGACAACCGCGACGCCGTCCCGCACAACCTTGCCGTGTACGAGAACCCGTCAGGGATGACCCCCATCTTCGTGGGAGAGATATTTTCCGGCCCGGCGCAGATGACCTACACCTTTACCGCTCCCGAAGAGCCCGGCACCTACTTCTTCCGGTGCGATGTCCATCCCACCATGATGCGGGGGGACTTCATCGTCGAGTGACGGGGGGCGATTCCCCCCTGTTCTCCTCACACGGAAGCAGAAAGCATTCCTGAGCCACGTCGCTCCGTCTCGATCCCATTTTTCCCGGCGCCTTCACCGGGCAGGGATGCCGGCCCTATCTCTTTGGACAATACGAGGTGGATGCGGCCGCAGGACTGCGAAGATAGGCCATCACCCGCGCCAGCACCTCGGGGTTGCGGGGCAGGTTGAGGTGGCAGTAGCGGTCGGGGGCGGCATCCAGCGCCCCGGGCTCCCGGGGCAGGAGGTCGCAGCCCGTGCCGGGCAGCAGTGATTCGCGGGTTGCAACGATGCCGTCGCCGGCATAGGTCATGCGCCACTCACCGTCCCGTCCCATCTCCCACGTCTTTCCTCCGAACAAGGGAAACATTGCTGCGGTGCCGAGGGTGTTGGCGGCCACGATCGTCCGGTAGGCGATGTCATCCCGGAGCCCCGCCGCCCGGAGCACCCCCATGAACGCACTCCCCGGCCGGACGTCCTGCACGATGGCGTCCTCTGCCGGGTCGTAGGGACGCGGCACGAACATGCCCGCGAGGCGATCGATCACCTCCGGACCATAGGTGGGGTGGCAGAAGAGCTCGGCCATGGCGGATCCGTTGTTCGGGGGGCCGATCCCGATGAGCTGGCGCACAGATTCGGCCCGGTCCGGGCTATCCCGCACCTCGAGCAGGTAGCGGGCGACGCAGGTCCCCATCGAGTGGCAGACGATGTCCACCGGCCCGGCATACCCCGCTTCCTCCCGCATCCGGGCGATGAATCCCTGCAGGGCGACGGCGATCTCCGCCAGCGGGGCGCTCCCGTCCATCCCGGGATGGGAAAACCGCCAGCAGGGGGCGGAGGAATCCTCCAGCAGCGGGACGAGCCGGTTCCAGATGCCGGAATGGCTCCGCCAGCCATGCACCAGCACCACGGGGAGAGGCGGGGAGATCATATGCACGAATATGTGGCGGCGGTATGCATTAGGTATTGCTCCCTCTACCTGCGGCCTTCACCCGTGCAGGAACCCTTTCACTCCACCGGGGCATAGATCCAGACGACCGGATCCTGGCCCGGGTTCTCCCACGGCTCGTTGACGAAGACCTCCCTGACGGGGCCCGCCACCCGTTTGCCGTGCCGGTCCAGCCAGGCGAAGAAATCACGGTACTCCTCTTCCAGCTCCTCGTAGGGCCCCATGAAGATGATCCGGGCCATGGGCCCGCCGGCAAGGTCGTATATCCCCACCTCTCCTTGTGCCTCCACGGATCCCTCCACGGGGAGCACCACCTCGAGATCGGCCGTCCCCGCATGGTGGGCCCGCGCCGCCTCCCCGAGATCGGTCTCGTGCCGGATATAGGCGGGTGGGCCCGCCCGCTCGATGCCGTGCTCCTCGGCAAACGCCACCAGCTCACCGAGCAGGGGAATGACGTCCTCGTAGCGGCCCTGCCGGCGCATGCCGATCACCCGGTGCGCCGCGCCCTCCACCATCTCCACCCTGATCATATGGTGCGGTGATGTACGCCGGGAGGCTTAAAATGATGGGATAGGGACGGCAGTGCGCCTGTAGTCCCGGGGGAGGCGCTCACCCCGCACCCTGCGGTAACGCGCATGACCGGTGAGGTGATCGCCGGGGTGTGCAGCAACCTGCGGCCGTCAATAGAGGATAGCACCCGCCGTCGCCTTATTTCCCCCCGTAGGAGCGGACATGCTCCCACGCCCGGTGGTAGGGTTCGTAGCGCTCCCGGTCGGTGTAGAAGGAGGCTTTCTTTCGCCCGAACACCGTGCGGTCCTCGCCCACCGGGCAGACCTTGATGCAGATGCCACAGGGGGCAATGTGCCGGTGGGCGAGGTCGATATGGTGGGCGGTGCAGGCGGCCTTGTCGGTCAGCCCCTCCGGGTAGTCCACTTCGTCGAGGGCGCCGGCGGGGCACATCCTCACGCACCGCATGCAGCGGGTGCAGAGCTCCTCTTCCACCAGCGGATCGGGGGGCAGTGCCGCGGTGGTGAACAGGGATCCGAACCGCACCCGGGGCCGAACTTCCGGGTGAGCAGGGTGTTGTTCACCCCGAAGGTGCCCAGGCCCGCGAGGAGGGCGGCGTGGCGGTGGGAGAAGAAGGCCACCGGATTGTTTCGCAACACCTCTGCCGAGCCGTAGCCGTCCCGGGGGATGAAGATCGAGGGGTGGCCCCGTTCCGTGAGGAAGGCTGCCAGCCGGTAGGTGTAACAGTCGAGCAGGATGTTGACCGTCCGGTAGAGTTCGGCGTAGTGGATGGAAGGAGAGGACTCGAGCACCGGGAGGGGGACCGGCAGCCCGATCACCACCACCGATCTCGCCTCGGGGTAGATGGCCTGCGGGAAGAACGCCTCCGGCACGAAGGGCCGAAACGGCGGGTGCTCCCACCGCGCCACATCGGCCACCCCGGCGAGGGGGATCTCCATCTCCCGGCATTTCGCAAGAAGGGTCTGTTTGAGGGCGTACATGGTCGTCTACCTGAGGAGTGGTGCATGCCGGATGCTGATAAACGCGACGGTGCGGTCCACCCCCCCGGCCTTCCGACCAGCGGCGGTAAAAAGATTTTCGAGCGTTCTGCCAGGGTCAGGCGATTTTGTGCCCGCATTTATTGCAGAACTTCGCTCCCGGCTGGGCGGGCGCCCCGCAGGCAGGGCAGAATGAACCGGAAGAAGGCTTCGTCGTAGGGATTGAGGAGGGCGCAGGTGAGCCGGAAACGGCGGGAATGCCAAGACTCATGGAGAAGGATCGCGGATTGATGAGGATCTGGCCCAGCGTTTCCATGACCGAGTCCTGTGTTCGGGATCGGATGTACAACGTATCCGCATCGTCACTGCGGCGTATCGCCGAGAAAATGCCGTGTGTAAACCTGATGCTGAAAAATTCCTCTTCTGCTGTGCGTGCTCCGCTTCGCAGGGTGCGCACGGTGATCATGAGATAGTATTCCGGCTTGAGGATGGTGTGGACGTATTCGTGCAGGGCAGTTTGAAAAATATAGCCCTGTCCTGACCTCGCGAGGTGGCCTTCCGTGACGAGGCGCGACAGCATCTGGCCGATCGTATCGACCGGGAGCGCACACGGCTCTGTCATGGCCGACACCAGCGCAAGAACGGGCCATGAGGGAAGGTTTTTCATATAATTCTGGAGGATCTGTTCCACTTCATGGGCATAGAAGACCACGGGAGGTACCGAATCGGGTGGGTGGGATGCCCCCGTCGCCATCACCGACTGGCGCTGCTGGTCGATGAGGGCGGCAAGGACCAGAGCCTCAACGGAAGAGAGGTCCGTTCGAAAACCTGCGGATGGTGGCGGTGCAGCCCCCATTTTCATCCTCAGTTCGCCCAGCACATCCTCGGGTGACGGTGCAGGAAAAATGGTGGTCGATGCGCCTTCGGTTTTCACGAGCACGGCCACGGACGCATCGGATGAAAAATACGAGGTGTACTGGCTCTCCCACGCACCGGTGGTGCACAGGATATCGACCCCAATGCCTGCCTCACCGAGCACGGACAGAATATTGTTCAGCCGGAGGGCTGGCTGGCCCTGCGCATTGATCAGCCCGAGCTGCTGCAGCTGATCCCGCTGCGATGCGTTCAGTGGTGCTGTTCCCGATTCCAGGGGTGAGATTGCGGTCCGATTCCCGGACCACAGGCTCCCCATTGCAGTATACACATCCGTGTCAAGAGTGATCGGACCGTTCATCTGTGCTTCCTCCCTTGTTGTCACCTGTTTTTTCTCGTCTGATGATTGCATCCCGAATAAAAAGGGGTTATTTCTGCTGGTGGAAATCCTGCCTCGTTTTCTGGTAGCTGATTTCAGAATCAAGCTTGTTGATGTCGTCATTCAACTGCTTGATCCGGGCGTTCTCCTCGGCGAGCTGCTGCTGCTCCTGTTTTAAGACCTGGGCGGCCTTATCAGCGTCACCGCCTACCATAGCACCTGCGGCGGCGTTAATGAGGTTCTTTTTCTGGTTCTTCACCCGTTTATCGTGCAGTTTCTGCAATGCATCGAGTTCCTGCTGTTTTTGATGCCGCTGCTGCTGAAGCTTGTCGAGCTCCGAATCCTTGACCCACGCATCGAGGTTCTTGTCGTAGTGATAGCCCTCCCTCTGTTTCTCCACGAATGTATCAAAATCAGCCTCGTTCCGTTGCCGCCAGTCATGCACTTCGTAACTGCCCACCCGTCCCCCCGGGGGATTGACGGCCTGGATGAAGGCAGGGACGTTGACGAACAGGCCCGATGTCGCGGACACCACGCCGGCGATCATCTGCGCGTAGCCCGCGGTGCGCAGGCAGTCCTAAGCATTGAAGGGATCCCTCTCACAGTCATCGGCCATGACGCCGGTGACGCAGAGTGCGCATACCAGGAGAAGCATGAGCGGTACCCTGCCATTCGTCCGCGGGCGGTTGCCGCCGCCCGATGCAAGCACAGGTTCCCTCACGATGGCATAGGAGAGCAGGATGCCGATGATGAGATTCCAGTGCAGCAGGGCGTAATTGGAGATCCCGAAGACGTTGAAGAGAATGAATGCCGTGAGGAACGGTGTCGCAATTCCCAGACCCAGCAACACCAGCCGCGGAAGCCGCTTCCGCAACGGCTGGAGTGGCAGGAGCATGTCGTCAATCCTGCCACGGTAGAGGGCGAGAACAACCGGTATGCCGATGAGCAGGAGAGGGGTGATGAAGTCGAAGCCTTCCGAGCTGGCCCTGACGCTCATATAGAGAGACCACAATACCGCGATCACCACTCCCGCGAGAACAGAGAGGAGATCAAACCATCGCTGCGGCCGCTCCTTCATGGGCCTGGCATGGGATATCTCGCGGAAGGTTTTCAGGTCCATGAACATGCTCTCGTCCGTCCGGGGTTGTGATGCCCCCGCAGGGCTTCCACGCGTTTCGCGTGCGGGAGGCGCTCCTTGAGGTGGATTTCCCTGAACCCACGCCGTGCCATTCCAGGATATCCAGCCGCCAGTGGCGGGATCCGGCTGCCACCAGACGCCGGATCCATCCAGCACCCTTAACTCGTTCACCGCGGCGGTAAACTGTTCTTCACTGATATGCCCGCCCTTCCGCTGTTCGGTGAGGCGGGCAAATCGCTTCCGGGCTTCGTCAAAATTCATGCACACCAATCCGCCCCCAGAGTGGGGATTTTCTTGAATATCTGCAATTAATCCCCCCTCCTATAAAAGGAGATATATTTGGCTTCATCAGAGACGACATCGCATGCGTTCATTGACGCTGATGAGACCACCGCACCCGGATGTGCGGGATGGAATCCCGGCCGTTCTCACGAAAAGAGGGGCGTACTATCGGTGATGACCGAAAGCCCGCCATCCGTCCCCAGCCAGTAGACGCCGTCTTCGTCCTGCACCATCTCCTTGACCTCGTTGCCGGCGAGGCCGTCGGCCTTTGCGAGAATGACCCACTGCCCTGCATCGAGCACGGCGATGCCGTCATACTCGGATCCCACCCAGACACGCCCGTCGCAATCGGTGTAGACCGAACGCGTGCAACCGCCGGCAAGGCCGTCGGCCTGCGCGAGTGCACGCACGCTATCGCCGGAAAAAAGGGCCGCGCCGCCATGGCTCGCAAACCCGGTGGCAACCCAGAGCGTGCCGTTCTGATCCTCTGCAATCTGGTTGACCGAATCATGCGGCAGCCCGTCGGTGCGCGAGTACGCAGACCACGCTCCATCGTCGAACCGGTAGAGCCCCCCGTGCGTCGGCGACCCGCACCCGACCCAGATCGCACCCTTCCGGTCGCAATACAGCACGTCGGCCGAGACGATGGCAAAGTCCGCAGGGAGCGCCACCTCGTCCCACGCTGATCCATCCCAGCGAGCGATCATACCGTCGGTGCCCACCCAGATCCCGCCATCGCGTCCCTCGAGGATACTGAGGGCGCGCCGGAAGGGGGCGCCGGTACGTTCGGAGAGGGTCTCCCAGGCGCCGCCGGCATACCGGACCAGTCCTGCGTCGTGGGCGATCCAGACCGATCCGGCGCTGTCCCGGCAGAGATCACGGACGTACCCCAGCGGCGGCGCGCCGGCAGGAAGCGGGAGTGGCTCACGGTCGGTGCGGGAAAAAAGGTGAATGCCGTCCTTTCCCCCCGTCCAGACGACGTCGCCGTCGATGAGCAGTGCCGAGACCTCATGGGGAGGGCGAATGAGTTCCATATGATCGGGCACCGACCGCTCCTGGAGAAATCCGGTCAACCCCAGAATGATCCATATCAGTGCGGCCACGATGAGCACGCCGAGGGCGACCTGCGCGGCCACCCTGAACCGGGAGGGTGCCGGCGGCAGGGAATTGTCCTTCATTCCGGCCCCTCCACCAGCCTGCCGCCGGCCATCCTGAGCACCGTTGCCGGTATCTGGTCCGCCTCTTCGAGATCATGGGTGATATAGACGAGGACTGCCCCCGTCCGCCGCTGCTCTTCCTGCAGCAGGTCGAACATCCGGTCTTTCAGTTCCCGGTTGAGGTTGAGAAGCGGCTCATCGAGGAGGAGGTACTGTGCCTCGCGGGCGAGAGCCCGGACGAGTGCAACCCTGCGGGCTTCCCCGCCGGAGATCTCCCGGGGGTAGCGGTCCGCGAGGGGGGCGATCGCCGCACCCTCGAGCAGCGCGTCGAGGCGGTCCGCCGATCCGTTCCGGGCAATGCCGCCCATGGCGAACCGCACATTCTCGGCGACGGTCATGTGCGGCCAGAGCGCCGGCATCTGGAACATGCAGCTGATGTTACGCCGGCGGGGGGACAGGGCCCAGCCCGCCTGGCTCACCACGGCGCCATCGAGCGCAATGGTGCCCGTATCGGGAATTTCGAGGCCGGCGATGAGGCGAAGTAGCGTGGACTTGCCGCTGCCCGAGGGGCCGAGGATCACCACGTCACCCGATACCGCGAACGAAACGGCATCCACCGCCCGCACCGTCCCGAACCGGCGGCCCAGATCATTGCACTCGATCATCCGGTATCACCTCCCGCCCCATGAGAAGAGGGGCGGCCGTTCACCAGGCGGCTCCACCCGCGCATGGCCGCCACGGCCACCGCGCCGGCGGCGAGCATGAGCACCGTCATCACGAGACCCAGACCGGCGACCGCCCCCGAGGAGCCATAGTGGAGGTAATTGTACATCCGGATGGTGACCGTCTCCAATCCCGGCGGGATGACCAGCAGCGTGGCGCCCAGTTCGCCCGCGCTGAGCGCGAACGCCATGCAGGCGGCAGCCACCAGACCCGGCGCAAGCAGGGGAAGCCGCACCTGCACCCAGGTCCGCACCACGCCCCGCCGGAACACACGGGCCGCATCGGTGAGGAGGGGATCGGTGTGGCGCAGCTGGGCAAGCAGGATCAGGGCGGCAACCGGGGCGAAACGCGCCAGTGCAGCGAGGACCGGCATGGCCGCGGTCCCGTAGATCCCGGCAGGAAGGAGGCTGTTCCACAGCACGATGAGGCCGATCCCCACCAGCGGGGAGGGGACGGCGAGGGGGGCGATGCAGAGAAGACACCAGACCCCCCCTGCCGCCCGGCGCGGTTCATCATGGTGGCGGCGGCATAGGCGAGCGGCAGGCAGCAGACAGCGGCTGCAATCCCGATGCCGAACGACACCCCGATACCGCCGCTCGCATCCGCCACTGCGTGCAGGTGCCTGCCCATGGTGACCGCGGTGACGAGGAGGGAGGCCACGAGCGTCCCCGCATGGATGGCCACGACCCCGAGGGCGCCATACCGGAGTGCGGCAAACCAGCGGGGGTATTCGGGCGGGGATGCTGGGCGCTGGAACAGCCCCGTCCCCTCCATGAGATTCCGGATGCGCCCCTGGGTGGCGAACATCACGATGAGGGTGGCGAGGAGGAGGGGAATGGCGAGCAGCAGCGCCCGCGCCGGCTCACTGCTCGCACTGAATTCCGCGAAGATTTCGAGCGCGTAGACATTGACCGAGAAGAGGGTGGGCACGCTGTAGTCGGTGATGCTGAGGAGGAAGAGCAGGCCCGCGCAGGCCCCGAGCGCCGGTGCGGCGATGGGCACCACGATGCGCCGAAAGACCGTGATGTCGGGGGCGACCACCCGCGCCGCCTCGATGGAGGGGCTATCCACCGATGCCATGGCGAGCATGCATAGGCCGACGGCGATGGGGAGCACCGCCCCGAGCTGCACCCAGAAGCTGAGCACCCATCCGGCGGGCACCCATGCAGCAACGCTTCCTGCCGTCGCCAGCAATGCGCACACTGCCATCCATGCCTGGGCGTAGAGAAAGGCGGGTACAGGGGCGAGCACCACGACGAGCCACCGGGCACGCGACCACACGCCTTCCCGCAGGTCCCACAGGAGGCTGCCCGCGAGCAGGCCGATCACCGTGCCGGCGCCGGCGACCGCTGCGGCAAGGGCCACACTCGAGAGGAGGAGCCCCAGCCTCCGGCCGGCCGGAACGAGGAGTGCAATGACATCAGGGAGGTTTCCCGGGATATATTGCGCTGTAATGAATACGAGGGCGCAGAGGGGACCGAACACCGCACCCAAAAAGAGAAGGAGGAAAAGGGGGAGCAGAGGTCCTCCCCTCAGGATTCCCGCAGCCGACACCCTGCCCATTCCTCCCTACCGGATAAAGATCTCGGTGAGGTCGCGGCGTGCCGGCTGGAGCTGGGCGTAGACATCGCACGGCGTGACCTCCATCCCGCGTATGGGTCCGCTCTCCATCCCGGGTGCTGCGCCGCTCTCCAGGCGGGTGGACACCTGGATCCAGCCGATGTCCATGAGCCGCCGCTCGGTCTCCTTCGCGAGGAGGAGATCGACGAGAACTTTCCCCTCCTCGGGATGCGGGCCGTTGGCGATGAGCGCCACAGTGGTGGGGATCACGAGGGCCCCCAGCCCCCCCGCCTCCTGGTCGGGGACGATGATGGCCACGGGTTTGCCGTCCTCCACCGCCCGGCAGGCATCGTCGGTGTCGGTGAGCCCCACGCTCACCTGCCCTCCGGCCACCAGGTCACGGACCACGGAATTCCCGTCCGCGACCCGTACCCCGCGGGCCTGCATCGTCTCGTAGAGGGAACGTGCATCGTCCTGCCCCCATGCCGCATAGAGCGCCGCTGCATGGGTCGCGGACGTCCCGAACATGGGATAGGCGATGGCAATCTCGTCTGCCGGGAAGGTCTCATCCGCGAGATCGCCAATCGAGTCCGGGTACCCGCCGGGGGAGAGACGGTCGGTGTTCACGAGCAGGATCCTCGCCCGTCCACCTGTCCCGGCCCAGTATCCCCCGGGGTCGCGATACTGCGCCGGGATGTCAGCGGCCGCCGGCGAGACATAGGGGGTGAGCACCCCCTCCTCTTTGAGGAGGAGGGTCTGCATAAACTCGCCGTTCCAGAATACATCGGCAAGCGGGCGGTTTTTCTCGGCGATGAGGCGGTTCACGAGCCCCGTGGTCTTGGTCGCCTCGACGTCTAGACCGCCTGCACGGTAATGCCGGTCGCCTCCTCGAATTCCTCGAGAATCGGTTCGGCATACACCTGGTCGACCGAGGTATAGACGACCACCGCCCTTTCTGCGGATGCACATCCCGATACGAGCACTGCGGCCACCACGAGGGCCAGAATTGCACATAATCCCGCAATCACCTGCAGGGGAGAGGATTGTTCGAGCATTGAGAGAGAGAGAGATCTTGGAATCGACGCTTATTAATATAGTGAAACGTATTTTCCCCAGGATTTCCCGGGATTTTTCCCTTCAGCGGCCCAGAGCCTGGAGACGGGCGGCGAAAACGCCGGCCGGCATCTCACCGGAAAGAGGTTTGCAACATTTAACTACCACCCGCGGGAAACTATCATTATCCAGAGCAGCGTCCCGCTGCGCCGGGTGGTGACAATAATGCAGGTCTGCCCAAACTGCGGCAATCAGGTTCAATCTGACGACAAATTTTGCGAGAACTGTGGTAGAAGCCTCGAACCCCCGGCAGGAGGGGGATCTCGGGTACCGCCGCCCCCACCGCCACCCCCGGCCGTGCACTCACCAGGGGCGGTCCCGGCGGCTGCAGCGGGAGGGAAAAACCCCCTTCTGGCCGGGCTTGCCTCGTTCCTGTTCGCCGGTCTCGGACAGGTGTATAACGGCCAGTTCGCAAAGGGCGTCCTTATCCTGAGCGGCGCCCTGCTCGGGTCCTTCCTGATCATTCCCGGCATTCTCATCTGGCTCTACGGCGTCTACGATGCCTACCGGACGGCAAAGAAGATGAACGCCGGCAGTATACCGTTCGTGGCACACAACTGGGGCCACATCATCGTATTCGTTATACTGGGCATCATCGCCGTGGCGCTGGTCAATTTGTTCCTGGCGGTCATCTCCGAGTTGATCATCGGAACCACCGACTACTACTACGGTGAGCCCGAATACTGCTCGCCGTGGGAATACTGCTGAAGGGCGTTCGAGGGGATGAGGGCGGGCCCTGTCATGCCCTTCCCCGGTGCGTTCGAGATCATCACTGGGGAGGCGATGGGATCGGGCAGGACCGTCGGCGCCCGTCCATCCGCTCGGTTCATGCGATTTCATGCTCGACCGGCGGGATTGTCTGCGCATCCGCAAACGTCTCCTGATAGCCGTCGGGGAAGGTGATCGTGGTCTGCGACGGGGTGGTGTCGATAGCGAGCAGGGGGCCGAACCAGTACTGCGCGGCGACCGCCTCCGAATCGGCAAACCGCAGCTGCGGCGTGCGGTAGAGGGTGGCGTTCTCCCCCTCCACGACACGGGCGAAGCCGTAGACCCGCATCGTCGTGCTGGAATCGCTCATGGAGAGCACCTCGACCTCTTTGTCGGAATACCCCTCGAGGGCCGCTTTCAACGTGTCCGCGGGGTCCATGAGGTTGAGCAATACGGCCACCCGCTTGTACCAGGTGAGGGTGAACCGGAACGCCACCTCAGCATCGCCCGCATCGTTTGCAACAGTGATATCCAGCGCACCGGCCGTCAGTGCGGATGCGGGCAGCA
>DSDF01000039.1 GCA_011048835.1 Methanoculleus sp.
GGTTTTCCGTCTCGTATGGCCGCCTCGTCCGCGCATTCGGGGCGGTGATCGCCATACCCGGCCCCGACCGCCACCGGTTTCTCTCCCGCCTGCTTGCCCTGTCGATTCTCCTCGCCCTCGCAACCACCGTCCTCGTGATGGCGGTTCCCAAGGATGGTGAAAAATTTACAGAATTCTATATCCTCGGGGAAAACGGGCAGGCTGCACAGTACCCCCGGAAAATCACCCTCGACGAGCCGCACCATCTGCTCATCGGGATCGGGAATCATGAATACCGGGATGTTGAGTACATGATCGAAGTGTTCGGGGTCAGGGTGAATACGGACGCCATCGCAAGCACCACGAGGATCGATTCGATGCAGCTGCTGGACCGTTTTTCTCTCTCGCTGGCCTCGGGCCAGGAACTTGAGCGGTCATACGCCTTCACCGTGGACAGCGGGGAATTCAACCGGATCGACCTGCTGCTCTTTACCGATGACGTGCCGTCCGATGATATCTGGGGGATGGAGCGGATTGCCGCAAGTTATCGCAATCTTCACATCTGGGTCGCAACCACCTCATGAATGAAGGGCCACCTGTATCCTGACGGTCTGTGACCCGTCATCAAACGCCACCGTGTCAATGGAGGTCGTCGTATCAAGCCCCCGTGCGATCATGCTCGCAATGAGACTGCAGACCGGGCATGGCGCCATCGAGCAGCACCGGGGTGATTCCTGCTTCAGTGCAGTGCATCCCTGGTACAACCGGAACCGGTGAAGTTCGACCGTGATGCCATCACCGGTTCTCGCCACGGACGCTTTTTCGGCGATCTCGAGCACATCCTCGCAGACACCGCTGATGGCGGCAAACAGTTCCTCCTGCTGGTGAGGGATCACCACCGCATACTTTTGCTCGAGCGATTCGAGCAGGTACGAGCCCGAAGGGGGCGTGAGAACTCCCATCCCGTTGGGTTCGGCATAGAATGAATAGTCGCTCTGGGGGGTGATGGGGGTATACGCCGCCACCGGATTGAACTGCATGATCGATGCCGGGTAGAGTTTGCTCCCGGGGACGAAGTGCGCATTTCCGCTGATCCCGAGATCCGAGATAAGGCGCGAAAGCGGAATGGCGCCCGGGAAGTGGAGCAGGCTTGCAATTCCCGGGTGTACCGTCTCACTGGATGTAAACGTGAGCATGAATATGCCTGTCACGAAACTCGAAAACCCTACCAGGATCAGTACGGCAGTCGTGATATCCCCCCGGTTGGTGAGAAGCACGATGATCAGAAGCAGCAGTGCAACCCCGATCAGGATCATCGGGGGCCAGGGAGTGGGAGTTGAGGTTCTGTTACGCATGGATTCGCCCCGCAATTCTCATTATTCGTTTTTCGTTGAACAGCACGAAGACCAGCATCGAGAGGACCGCGCAGAGAATAACCAGCAGGATGAGATAGACGTCGTCCAGCGCGAGTACCACGATTCCCGCCGTGATTCCTGTGAAGGTGCTCACCAGCATGTCGGCGTAGATGCGCCCCGGGCGTACCAGCTGGAAGTTCACCCCTGCGAGCATCAGCACGAGGATCTGGGCGAGCAATGCCAGCGGTATGCTGGATAATCCGACAATGATCACGAGAATCTCTCCGATTGCCAGGCTGGCATAGCTGCGTTCGGTCGAGGGTGCCGGTCTGGCCTGTACGGCCAGCAGCGCAAGCAGCACGGCAGGCCCGGCGAACCATGTCGACGATCCGAGGGCATGCACGATCACCACCAGCGAGAGGGAAAGCAGCAGTACCCGGGGGAGCATACGTGCGTTGTTCATACCATTGTCACCGACTGAAAGGGCAATTTATTGATTCTGCTCTCGTTCCGTGCTGAATACGCCTCTTTCGGAATGAAGAGGTGTACATGTTTTCCGCTGTTTGCCGCCTGCCGCAGAATGATCCGCACGTGGCTGTCATCGCCCTGGAAGGTGGTAAACAGGTTCACTTCCGACTGGTTCACCCGGTGGAACATCCTGCTCATTTCCTGTTCGAAGGGAGTGAACCGGCTGATCTCCGAGGATAGCTCCCGTATCCTGTCCAGTGCGTACACGAACTGCGCTCCCTCCTTATCCGGGGAGATGTATTCCGCGTGCATCGTGTGGCGGGCGCCGTCAGGCGTCCTGTAGAGGTGAAGCCGGCGGTATTCCGGCTTCAACCTGTTGAGATCCAGGATAATCGAATTGAAGTCGTGCGGCATCGGGGCAGCGGAAATCAGGTTTCCTCCCGAGATCTGCACGAGGAAGAGATCGATATTTTCTTTCGTTTCCGCATTGATCGAGCAGAGCAGGGCCTCCTTGAGCTTCGGGAACGTCTCGCCGTCTTCCAGCCTTTCGCGGTCGGGGAGATCGATGATAAACAGCTGTCCCGATGTGCGGTAATAGGAGTATTCCCTGATGAATATCTTGCCATATTTTGCGGATAATTTCCAGTCTATCGATTTCGGCGCATCGCCCATCTGGTATTCGCGGAAATACTGGACCTCGAATGGGTCCGCCATGGGGATGCTGGTCATGCTGTGGACCGTGTGTCGTTTCTCGCTCTTTGAATCGAAGAGCTGGACCGGATAGACCAGAAGTTCCGGGCGGCGGTACTGCGCATCGGTGAGGGTGAGCGTTTCGGCAAAGAGCGGGTCCTTGCAGTCGATGCGGAGTCCGCCGAAGAGGATCTCCCCGGTGTTCGTCGGCCTGAACGTATAGTGCAGCGTGCACTCGCCGGGGCTATCGTCGCCAGCGTGCACTTCGGTCGCACCGTGCACGAGCAGCGCTCCCTCGGGGATGATATCGGAAAATGTCAGGTGCAGGGCCGGAACGGCGGCATAGTGGATTGCGGTGTCGAGGTGGATGTCGGATCCCTGGCGGAACATGCCATGTTTTATCTTTCTCTCCGTGTGCACGGTGGGAATCGTCGCCTGCACATTAGCGCTGAATACGAGGTACCGGAAGAAGAGAAAGAGGATCAGGCTGAATGCAGCAAAGAGGAATGCCGTCTCGGAAAATACCAGCCCGAGGACTCCGATGGCCACGATGAGAAGCGCAATCCCCGTTGCTGCCCGTTCCATCCGCACGTTCAGGGCACCTCGACGGATTCGATGATTTCCTGCATCACCCGGGGGATGGTCACGCCGCTGAATTCGGCCTCCCGTGTGAGAATGATCCGGTGCTGGATCGCATACGGTGCGATTTTCTGGACGTCGTCGGGTATAATGTAGGACCGGTTGTCCAGCGCTGCGCATGCCTTCGCTCCCCGCAGCAGGGCAATGGATCCGCGTGAGCTGCTCCCGAAGTAAATGTCTCCGTGATTGCGGGTCGCCATGATAATATCCCTGATATATTCCTGCATGTGCGGCTCTGCATGGACTTTTGCGGCATATTCAATCAATTGCAGGATCATCTGCCTGGAAAGGACCGGTGCCAGGGTGCCGATGAATTTTTCCGCCCTCAGTAACCCTTCGTGCTCGCGCCGGATCAGTTCCAGTTCGTCCTCTCCCACAAGGTGTTGCGTCTGGATGCTGAACATGAAGCGATCCCGCTGCGATTCGCTGAGTGGAAAGATGCTCTCCTTTTCAAACGGGTTCTGCGTGGCAATGGCGAAGAACGGCTTTGCGATACCAAAACGTATCCCGTCAACCGTTGCCTGACATTCGCTCATCGCCTCGAGAAACGCACTCTGGCTTTTCGGCGAGAGCCTGTTGATCTCGTCGATGAGGAAGATATTCGAGAAAATCGGCCCTTTCCTCATCCTGAATTCCTTCTTCTCCTGGTCCCATGTATGAATGCCGATGATATCCGCGGGCTGGATGTCGACCGCGCACTGCATGCGCTTGAACTCGCAGTCGGCAAGCGCCGACACGATTTTGGCGCATGTGGTCTTTGCGGTGCCGGGGAACCCCTCGATGAGAATATGCCCTTCGCTCAGCAGCGATATGAACACCAGCTCGACGAGCCTGTCGTTTCCTACGATGAAGGTGCCAATGGTGTCCCTGACATCCTCAAATACGCGTGATATATCCTGTAATTCGGAATTACCGATTCTCCGTTGGGAGATGCTGTCGATCATCTCTGTATCCGTCATTGTCCTGCCATCCGTTTTCAACTGGATATAGCTATAATAAATATTATAATTAAAATATTTTACTATAAAATAAATATATGATTGCCGCTAGTGAACATACCGTAGCGATAATCTTTATCGCCATACCCGCCCCGGGAAGATAGCCGGAAAGGTCCGACCCGATCGGCGCCGCCCCTCCACAATGCACCTGATCGAGGATGACCTGGTGGGGGGTGGCGAGAATATTCTGGATGAACTGCCGGTTATCCTGCACATCGAGGGCCTGCATGCCGTTGATGAAGATGCTTGGATCCGCGAGGACGTACACCGTGCCGCCGTTTACCGTTTCCCGTGTGAATATTGCATAATTCGTGAGCGTCTCGCCTGCATCCACCTCGTAATTTCCACTCTTCTCCTCCCAGGTGAGAACCGATGTGTTGATGAGCGCCTCTCCTCCGGTCACGTAGCTTGGCCGGTTCAGTACCACTGCATTCACCCCTTGCACCAGATCGTCGGGTCGTTCCGTATACCCGAGGATGGAGTCGGGGTGGGAAAACGCACGATCGATGCTCCGCAGGCGCGAGGGGACGATTCTGACGCTGGAGCCGAGCTTTTCGAGCAGGATGTTGCTGCCGCGCCCGTCGTCGGCGATGAATATGGTGTTTCCTCGGGTGAGGAACTCACTGCAGGCCCCGATCTCGGCCTCCGCAAACCCCCTGGCCGGGGCGATGATCAGCAGCATCGAATCAGACCGGCCGGGAAGCGAACCATACTCGTAGAGGGCGATGGCGCCGTGCCGTTCGGCAGCAGCGGAGAACTGCGACGTGCCGTTCCACCGGGGGTTGTCGCGCCCGTACTCATCAGCGGAGGATGAAAAATGGGCTGCGATGGCAACCAGCGAGAGCGCCACGATCGCCACGACAAGGATACGGTCACGGTTCATGGTCATCATCTCCGAGCGAGGTCAGAATCGATTGCCATGAGGCTGCGACCATCTCCTGCTCGCGGCCTTCGGGAAAGATCCGTCCAAAGTAGATCCGTTCATAGGCATCCATGAATGCGGACATGATATCGGATCTCCTGCCGGTCTGGAGGGTTCTCGATATCTCTCTCGGGGTCAGGGACCGTCGCCGCGGGACAAGCCGTTTTGCGATCAGTGTCTCTTTGAGCGAGAGGTAGAGCACGTGAATGGCATTCAGCCAATCGTTGTTCTGCGAGCGGGCGAGGAACTCATCGAACGCAACGCCGGGCGAGATCGCCCGTGGTGCCTCAGCCGGTTCGGGCCGGACGGGGAGGAGTGCCGGTGCGCCGTCCCGCGATCCCGGACCCTGTGTGGCGTCCCGCAGCCGCGGCATGGTCCCCGGGAATATGAGGCGGACAGCGACGTAAAAGATGAGACCTGCGCCTGCAAGGAAGAGGAGCCCCTGCAGCAGGGCTACATTGTAGCCGGTCGCCACGCTGATCGGACTGCTGCGCGAGGCATCGAGGGGGTACCCCCGGAACTGGCCCTGAAAGATGCTCTGTATCGTGTTTTCACCGGTGGGCAGCGTGAGCACCGTCTCATACGAGCCGTCATCACCGGTCGTGAGCAATGCCTTGCGGGCGCTGTTCACGTAGAGTTCAACCGGTGCGTTCCTGACCGGTGTAGTGTCCGCGGCATACAGCGTGCCCCTGCAGATGAAGTTATTACTCAGCGGTTCCTCCTCGAGTTCGAGCGTCAGGACGCTCTCTGACGGGGCCACGGAAAATAGCTGGATGTTCGAATACGACGCACCCGAGTAGCAGTAGACGGCGTGGACGCCGGCAGTCATCTTTTCCACGGATGCAACAGCCTCAAATGCGCCGGTTTCCGTCGTCGTCGCTGTCGCCCAGTTCTGGTTGTCGAGGTAGATATTGATCACCCTGCTGGCGACATCCGGGCCCCGCAATGACCCGGTGATCCGGATCTCGTCCCCGTATATGCCGTTTTCCGGCGACATCCGGAAATAGATGCGGACGCGGTCGCTCGCCGCAGGGAGAACCGGCACGATGGCTGTCTCATCTCCGCCTGCCTCGCCGGTTGCCGGGGGCCCGCCCTCCTCCGGCACCCCCCGTTCCTCGCCGGTGATGCTGGAATAGAGCTCGCTGAGATACGCGTCGTAGGCCCTGAGGGATGCGAGATAGGACTCGTCATTGAGCTGATACTGTGCGGAAATCGCTGCCAGGGATTGATAGACGGCAGTTAATTCTCCTTTTTTTGCGGAGAGGGATTCGTAGTTTCGTCTCCTCTCCTCCCTGGTGGCAGCCGCTTGTGCCGCATCACCCTGTTCTTCGTAGGTATTTTCACGACTCCGCAATTGTTCCGCACGGATGCTGCCAATAAAAATGTCAAACACCACCTCCCTGTTCTGCACGTTTTCAAGCGCAAAGGTCCCGATGTCGGATTGTGCCAGTCCGAGATTGGTCGCCAGGGTGGTGAACTGCTGTGTTTTTCCACTATACTTCTGATATTCATGGATTGCGGCGATATAATCCCCCGCCCGGATATATCGGATGATCTGTTCGTTTGCATCGAGGAGGCTCTGCATATCCGCAAAAATTCTGTCCGATCCGGTGGTGAGTTCGGCTCCGAACACCTGCGGATTGGTGTGATGGGACGTCCGTGCGGACGTCTGGACGTCGTAGAGCTGGGGCGAGTCTGCGAACGGTAGCATCAGCACGATGAACAGTGCCGTTGCAGCAAGGAGCAGCACGATGCTGGATTTGCCCATCATGATCCCAGTATCTCCATTATTTTTTTCGCCATGAGGATGCTGAAAATGAATATGCCGACCACGGCGACTTTTTTCAGGCGCTGCATATGTGGCGGCTCTGAAAAGGGCGTTTCAATCAATTTAAGGATCAATAACAGCCCGAATAGCCAGAGTACAAAAAAGAGTTCCAGGTTGACGGTCTCGAGCATGATCATGAAGATCATGACGAGCATGAGCCACGCAAGGAGCGCAATTGCTGCAATGCGACCTTTATTTGAATTCATAGCCTTCTCCTCAATGGTGCGGCTGTATCCGGTGCAGGGTGCAGTATCCGTGCACATTCCCTGCGGGCGGACAACCCCTGTTCTTTCCACCGCGCCGCGGTTTCCCGCGGGACGCTGACCGCCCTTTCCGGCGGTGGTTCGGACCGCGTCTCTCTCGAATATCTATTGGCTGCCACCATCTATTTATATTTAATTATAATAATTTTATTATTGGATAACTTTTATGATGTCCGGCAGGGAAACGCCCTTCGCAAAATCCGCCGGGAAAACGCATGCACCACAGATATATCGCTGTAAATCTCCCGTATTTTGTATCATTGCTCCTGGTGCCGGCAGCACCGCACAGGGCGGCCACTATCGGCGGTGTGTATCAGTGTACCTCATTCTGCATCGCTGCCCATCCCTGCAGATCCAATGAGTCGTCAGTGACTGCCCGGCGTAGGCGTGCAGCCTCGCTCACCGGATCCAAAGAGGTTGACGCAGTCGGAATACATGCCCGACGCAAGAAATTTGAAAAGACTGTAATTATCGGTCGTGGTGATCCTTCCGAGCCCCAGCATATCGGCATCGCGGGTAATTTTCGTGGGGAGGGTGGTGACTGCACAGGTGAAGCCGTTGCGCTTCAGCAGGTCGACGGTGTCGGCATTGATGTCTGCCGGCTTGCCGTTCGGGTAGGCGAACGCGCTGATCCGCTCGCCAAGCTCCTCTTCTATGCGGCGTTTGGAGTGTTCGATTTCGAATTGTGCCTCGTCGAATGTGGTATTCGACAGGATGGGATGGGTGACGGTATGCGCACCGAACGAGATGCCTCCCTCGCGCATGCGGCGCACGTCATCCCATGAGAGCATGATGTCGTCTCCGTGATGCCCGGGGATCTCGACACCGAGATCGCCTGCCAGGTCCTCCAGAAGGCGGTTTTTTTGGGTATTTTGGATCCTTTTCATGACGTTCTGCTTGATCTCGAACAGTGCCGCAGCCTTTTCTTTTGGATTTCTGATGGGGATTGCACCCAGCAGTTCATGCTCGATCGCAGCGGCGTCGGTCGTAAGCACAATATAGGAGAGTGCATCGCCCCAGAGCAGTGTCCGCCGGTCGAGGCATCCCGTGGTTACAAACACCGTGGCAGGGACCTGGTATTTTCTCAGGACCGGAAATGCATACAGGTAGTTGTCCCGGTAGCCGTCATCGAAGGTAATGACCGCAATGTTTCCCTCCGGCTGCCTTCTTTCGCGGATGATGGCCGCGAGTTCCTCCAGCGAAACGATTTCGTGGGTTGCTTTCAGCCAGGTTATCTGTCGTTCGAAGACAGATTCGTTGATCGACCGGTACAGCCAGTCATGGAGCTGGGGGCCCACCCGGTGGTAGGTGAAAATGGAGATCTGGGGGGAAAAGAGCCGCTTTGAACATGCGTACGCATACCCGATTCCCGTGCGATCCAGGAACGCTGAAAGGGGTTCGATGGTCCTGCGCGCGACGCGATAGATCATTGCTTGTTCTACCGTGAGAACAATGGTAGGCTACAGTTATATTACTATCGGTAAATATATTTATCACTATTCAAATATTCTCTCGCCCTTGCGGTTCCCGCCGGCGGATCTGTCCGGTGGTCGCGCCAGGAGGGGTTCCTCTGCATACCGGTGCGGGGCACACGCCCGGAGAGCGGATGAACAACGATCGGGCGCTTTGTGCCAGGACGGGAACCATCAGGAAAAATGGGCGTATCCCGGCATGCCGCGCCATTCATTCCTGTGCATCAAGATACTGGTGCGCTTTTGTGATGATCTGCCGCAGGTTCGTTGATTCGACCCACCCGATGTCGAGTTCCTGCACGATCTCGTCGATTTCCTCCACGAGGTTCTGGATTTTGCTGACGTCCTCGCCCCCTCCAATTTCAGCCAAACCGACAATGGCCTGGAGCGGGTTGCGAATATTGTCATTCAGGCTTGCTGCCGTCTCGATCGATTCGAGCAATTCGCTGATCTTTTCGATCAGGCTGAGGTATTTTTCCTGGCTTTCGGTCAATGCGGCAATCGATCGCTTGTATTCCGTGATATCGTTGAATATCATCGTGGTTCCGGGGGACCCGTCATAAAATACCGTGGGAACAATCTTGATCTTGAAATAGTATTCTTCTTCTTCCTTGAGAATCCTGATCTCCCTGTCGATCGTCTGCCCCGACAGCGCCTGTTCGATCATTTTTTCAATGGGAATGTCTTCCGCAATGGAATAAAACACGCTCCCCAGCGGTTTTCCGATGAGCTCGTCCATTGTGTATTCGAAAAACTCAACAAATCGCTTGTTGATCTGCACGATGCGGTAGTCCGGACTCAACAGAATGACGTAATCGGAGGAAAAATCTAAAAGCGCGGAGACCGGTGCGCTTTTTGAGAGGTAAAAGAGTTTTGTCTGCCCGTAGGGGACCATTTCGACCTGTCCGGTGGTTCGCAGGACGTCAAGATATCTCGCAACCGAAATCCGGTTCATTCCCACTGCCGTTGAAATCTGCTTCAACGACATGCCCCTCGGGTTGAGTTTCAGGGTATCGAATATCTGGGAATACTCCTTCGGACTGGTTATCATCGAAGTAATCTTTGCAAATTTATATATATTAATGTATTGGCTGTTATTATCAAGTTGGATAAATAGGTATGAATAACCATGTTGCAATACGATATAGATAATCACCGACAGTAATCTTTTTATATTATTTTGATAACTTTCTACATGGTAGGAACGTATGGACTGCGCTGCGACGTCACCGGAATATCCAATTCAGCATGCTGGAATCGCAAAATATAGCATCAGAATAGTCGAAAGCCACGAGGGAGGGGGCCGGATGCGCGCTCGATCGCCCCGGCCCCGCCACCCGGTATCGTGCGGGAAAAGGACGAAATAGGAGGGGAAAACCGTGAAAATCAACCAGAACGCCCTCTTTGGCCTCCTGATTATCCTCCTATTAGTACCTTGTGCTGAGGCTGCCGGGATTGCTGCACCAACAGGCGAAATGTATATCAATGATTCCCGTATTTTTTCGGTAACGATCGCCGATGTCGAGAGTGCCGAGGGACTCAGTTTCGATCTCTGGTACGATCCCTCGCTCCTCTCGATCACCGACGCTTCTGCAAATGCCTCGTTCCCGGACCTGGACATCACGGCAAATATCGATAATGAAGCGGGATGGCTCCGTATTCTCGGCACCAGTGTGCAGCAGCCCATCACGGCGACTGATCCGACACCCATCGTCGACATCGCGATTCAGGCCGGTGCGTCAGCCGGTTCCAGTGACCTTTTGCTCTCTCCTGCACAATACAGCAGCAATTTTTTGCCCATCAATTTCGAGACTATCGTGAACGGAACCCTCACCGTCCTCGGGGTCCCCGGGGAACCGCACGCCCCGGTCGCCAATTTCTCGGCCACGCCGACCTCCGGAAAGGTGCCCCTCGCGGTGACCTTCACCGACGAGAGCAGCAATGCGCCGACGAGCTGGTCGTGGGCCTTTGGTGATGGTACGACGTCCACCGCACAGCACCCGACGCACACCTATGACGCCGCCGGCACCTATACGGTGCCCCTCACCGCCACCAACGCGGACGGCACCGATACCGAGACGAAGACCGACTACATCACTGTCGACGCGTTGACTCCACCTGGTGCCGGATTCTCCGCTTCTCCCACATCCGGCAAAGTTCCCCTGGAAGTGACCTTCGCCGACGAGAGCAGCAATGCGCCGACGAGCTGGTTGTGGGCCTTCGGTGATGGTACGACGTCCACCGCACAGCACCCGGTGCACACCTACGCAACTGCAGGTTCTTATACGGTGACCCTTACCGCCGCCAACGCGGACGGGTCAGATGCCGAAATCAAAACCGACTATATCACCGTCAATGCACTGGCTCCCCCTGGTGCCGGATTCTCCGCAACTCCGACCTCCGGCAAGCTCCCGCTCGAGGTGACCTTCACCGACGAGAGCAGCAATGCGCCGACGAGCTGGGCCTGGACGTTCGGCGACGGTGCCACCTCCACCGCACAGCACCCGGTCCACACCTATGGCGGCGCCGGCACCTACACGGTGACGCTCACCGCCACCAACGACGACGGCACGGATGCGGCAACGAAGACCGACTACATCATCGTCAGCGATCTGGCCCCGCCGGTCGCCAATTTCTCGGCCAC
>DSDF01000091.1 GCA_011048835.1 Methanoculleus sp.
AAAATTTCAAATGAAGCGGCGGCGGAATAGAGAACCCGGAATGGTTTGGCAATCCCCACCGATGCGGCAAGCTGCACAATCTCCTGTTCGATCTCGGGGTGCACCGAGGAGAGTGGCATAAGCCCTTCTCTCCAAATCACCGCCCATGGCTTAACCGAATGAATAGAAAGAGCGATGAAGGCGAATGCTGCCATCAAAACCGGGAGAAACTGCGCTCCTATGCTGAGTGGCGTATTCAACAGCATCCCATAAAGGTCCTCGATGATCCACGAGGCAGGACTCACGATAAACAGCGTGCCGAACACGGAAAAGATCACGATAAAAACGAGAAGAATAGTGGTTTCTGAGGGAAATAAGAAGCAATTGAATCGTCCTGGAAATTCGAACGTTCCCATTGGTAAGGATACCGAACACTCATATTTAGGTTTTTTTCCCACCGGCAATCGATACCACATCATCCCGCGCGAGGAACAGCCGGAGCATCATTGCTGGTCAGGGTGGGTTGTGACAGGGAGAAGAGACGAGCGGATGGATCAGATAAGAAATCTCCGGCGTTTTAGAAAATGAAAGGGGATTTCCCCCCACCCCAGCCCAGGAACACTATCCTTCGCGGTGCGGACCCCTGCAATCTGCACCGCCCGGATCCGGGCGATCCCGCCGGATCTGATTGCTCCATTCGGGGTTATATATTTTCCTGAAAAGATAATTAATCGATTAAAAATAATTGAAATATACCAACTTTTTCCGGTGGTGTTGTGTATCCATCTACTGCTCGTGGATAAGGAGGAGATTCTTCTCTCTGTGGCAACGGCGTTTCTCGAGCGTGCCGGGGACATCAGCGTGGATACCGCCCGTTCGGTGCAGGAGGCGATGTGCAAACTTGAATCTTCCACGTTCGATGCCATCGTGTCCGATTACGAAATCCCCCCGCAGAGCGGGCTCGCGTTTCTCCAGGCAGTCCGCCGACGAGGCCTGGATATCCCGTTTCTCATCTTCACCGACAGAGGCGACGAAGAGGCCATGACCAGGGCGATCGCCTGTGGTGCGGATGATTATCTGCAGAAGGGTCGATACCCCAAAGCGGAATTCATCGAACTCATGCACCGGATCCGGTCCGCGGTGGAGAAGAAGTCCACCCTGCGGATCCTGCATGATACCCGGGAGGCGATGGAGGATGTCCAGAGCATCATGCACGCGGTGGCACTGCCGCTGGTGGTGATCGATGAGCACCTCACCGTCATGTCTGCCAATCCCTCCTTTTACACCACATTTCACCTCACCCCTGACGGCGTGGAGGGAGGTTCGTTGTACGGCGCGGGCGGCGGGCAGTGGGACATCCCGCACCTGCGCACCGCTCTTGCTGCTCTCTTCGCCGAGAAGGCCGCCATCGAGAACCTTGATATCGAATACGGGTCGCCTGCCGGCGGCAGGAGGGGCCTGCTCCTGAACGGCCGGGAACTGGCGCGCCCGGGGAAGTCCCCCCGCCTGGCGCTGCTCTCGGTCGAGGATATCACCGGGCTGCGGGAGAGCGAACGGCACATCCGTGAATCCGAACGGCGGATGAACGACATCATCAATTTCCTGCCCGATGCGACGTTCGCGATCGATGCCACCGGGACGGTGATCGCCTGGAACGAGGCCATGGAAGCACTGACCGGGGTGTCGGCACCGGCGATGCTGGGGCAGGGGAACTATGGGTACGCACTCCCGTTCTACCAGGCCCGGCGGCCTCTCCTGATCGACATGGTCACCGAGCCGGACGAGGTGATCCGGCAGCAGTATCCCTCCCTCGCGCGGGAAGGGCACGCCGTCATGGCCGAGACGGTGATGACCCGGCCCGGAGGGGGACGGGCGGTCCTCTGGGGCAAGGCGACGCCGCTCTACAACGACCGCGGGGAGGAGACGGGCGCCATCGAATCCATCCGCGACATCACGGTCTGGCGGGAGGCGGAGGACGCCCTCCGGGGGAGCGAGCAGCGGTTCCGTGAACTGGCCGATTTGCTGCCGGTGACCGTGTTCGAAGCGGATGCGCGGTGCATGTTCACCTTTGTCAACCAGAACGCATACGAGACGTTCGGCTACACCCCGGAGGACCTTGAGCGCGGGATGCCCGTCATCGAGGCCGTCGTACCGGAGGAGCGGGAACGGGCACACCACAATATCAGCGCCTGTTTTGCGGGGCGCACGAACCGCGGCAACGAGTACACCGCCCTGCGCAGGGACGGGACCACCTTCCCGGCGACCATCTATTCGGCGCCCATCATGCAGGGAGGGAGCATCGTCGGGTTTCGCGGCGTGGTCGTGGATATCACCGAACAGCAGGAGGCGCAGGAGGCGCTCCGGCGGTCGGAGCGGCGCATGGCCGACATCATCAATTTCCTGCCCGATGCGACGCTGGCGATCGACCGGGAGGGCGTGGTGCTGGCCTGGAACCGGGCGATGGAGGAATTGACCGGAATTCCCGCCGCAGAGATGGTGGGAACGGGCGCGTATTCCTATGCCCATCCGTTCTACAAGCGGCGCAGGCCGATCCTGATCGACCTGGTGTTCCAGCCGGATGCGGTGATCGGGCGGTATTACACCGATGTCCGGCGGGAGGGGCAGGCCCTCGTGGCGGAGACGCACACCCGGCTGCCGGACGGCACGGAGGCATACCTCCGGGGCAAGGCCACACCCATCTACGACGAACAGGGGGCGTTCGTGGGGAGTATCGAGTCCATCCGGAACATCACCGACCTGCGGGAGACGGAGCGGGTGCTCATGGAGAGCGAGGAGCGGTATCGCGCCATCTTCGAGAACAGCGGCACCGCCATGGCCATCGTCGAGGACGACGGCACGATCTCCCTTGCCAATTCGCACGCGGCGAACCTCCTGGGGTACGGGTGCGACGACGAGGAGAACCTGCGGAAATGGCATGATTTCGTCCCCGGCCACGAAAAAGAACGGTTGAAAGTATATTTCGGGGAACGAGAGCAGTCTCGCGCACCGGGGCCCTGGCAGTTTGAATCCGAGGTGATCGACGGGGGAGGGTGTGTCAGGCACGGGCTGTTTACCGCAGACCGCATCCCGGGCACGCAGCGCTTCATCGTCTCGGTCATGGACATCACCGAGCAGAAACGGGCACGGGAAAAAATCGGCCATCTCAACAGGGTGCTGGGCGCAATCCGGGATATCAACAGGACAATCACCCAGGAGCCGAACCGGGCCAGGATGGTCCAGGGGATCTGCGATATCCTCGTCGATACCCGGGGCTATGTGGGGGCGTGCATCGTGCTCGTCGACGGGGATCGCACCATTACCGGTACGGCAACGGCAGGGGTGATTGCAGAGGTCCTGCCGTTCCTGGAGGCGGGTGGCGGCGGCATGCTGCCGGAGGACCTGGGGCGCGTGCTCGATTCCCGGGAGGTGCTCCTCCGCACCGTGGGGGTGTCCGGGTGCGCGGCACCGGCGGAGGAGTGGAAGGTGATGGGCAGCCGGCTCGAACACCAGGGGCGCCTCTACGGGCTGTTCAAGGTGGTGGTGCCCCGGGAGATCCCCCTCGATGACGAGGAAACGGCGGTGTTTGCCGAACTCGCCGGGGACATTGCCTATGCCCTCTATACTGCCGATCTCGAAGAGGAGCACCACTACCACGACGCCCTGAAGATGGCAAACAAGAAGTTGACCCTGCTCTCCAGCATCACGCGCCACGACATCCTCAACCAGACCACGGGAATGGCGGGATTTCTTGCCCTGCTGGAAGAGCGCATGCCGGACGACCCCGCCACGAACGACTACCTGCACTACCTGCACCGGTCGGTCGACACCATCCGGCGGCAGATCTCGTTTTCCCGCGACTACGAGAACCTCGGCATGGTCGCCCCCGAATGGTTCGCCGTCGAATCGCTCGTGCAGATGGCGGCGGCAACGGCGACCATGGGGGCAGTCCGCCTCGCGGTTGCCACCGGGCCCGTGGAGGTCTTCGCCGACCCCATGCTGGAGATGGTCTTCGTCAATCTCTTCGATAATGCCCTGCGCCACGGCGAATCCGTGACCTGCATCAAGGTCTGCTGCGATGCGCAGGACGCAGGATGCCGGATCGTGATCGAGGACGACGGCAGGGGCGTGCCCGCGGAGATGAAAGACGCGATTTTCGAGAAGGGCGTCGGCACGAACACCGGCTACGGCCTGTTCCTGGCGCGGGAGGTCCTCGGCATCACCGGGATGGCCATCCGGGAGACGGGGACGCCCGGAAGAGGGGCCCGGTTCGAGATCACCGTGCCCGCCGGCAGGTGGCGCATGCCCCCGGCGGTCTGCGAGGACGCCGCGTAGCGGGTCCGGGAGACGGGGCCCTCCTCTCGCGCCCGCGCCGAGACGGTGGCCGCAACGGACCGCCGGGGCGTTTCTTTTGCGGTCGCCGGGTGCCTTTTCCACAAAGAGAGGTTATCCTTCGAACAGCTTCCATTCCTGTGCGTTGGGGTCGTTCGGCTGCCGTTCCATTTTTTTGCTGCGGTTGTCGAGCAGCGGCCCGTTTTTGCCCTGCCCCATGATCTGGCCGTTGTTGATGTGGTACCAGGAGCCGAACCCGTAGATGTAGTAGTCCCCCTTCCCCGTATCCTCCGCACTCCTGACCGCGTTCCGGATCTGCTTCTGCTCGGATTCCGGATGATCGGAGAGGAGGAAGTTCATCACCTGCTCGCTCATTTTCTTTGGCGTACGCCGCATTTCCGCTGGCATGCCCTGCTTTATAGCAGTAGTATTATAAAAACCAGATCATGCACCCGGCGGGGGCCGCAGGGGAGGGGCGGCAGGAGGGAGCTGGTATAACGCGGGATGGAGGGGAGAGAGAATAATGGCATGAAACGGAGCGTGTTGAGGTGAGATTATGGTGTACGCACAGGCGAGAGTGAATTCCGCAGTACTGAGCGCTACTATTACTCATCGCGATTATTACTCATCCAGATTAGGATTTCAGAACGGTAAGCTCAAATTCCCCAAAAGCAGCAATGCTCCGATTTCCCGTGGTAGCAGCCCCGGGCCGCATCACCTTTTAAGTAGCATGACGCCCGATCCCCCCTCGAGGTGACCATCATGCCCTACGAGACCATCGACGATCTGCCCGAAAGCGTGCGATCGAACCTGCCCAAAGGGGCCCGGGAGATCTACCAGGCGGCGTTCAACAACGCCTGGGAGCAGTACAGCGACCCGGAGAAGCGCCGCGGGGATGCGAGCCGGGAGGAGACGGCCCACAAGGTGGCCTGGGCCGCGGTGAAGCAGGAATACGAAAAAGACGAGTCCAGCGGGAAATGGAAGAAGAAACGGGCCGCCTGACCGGGAACACGGAGCGCCGATCCGGGCATCCGGGACACCGGCATGCCGGTGCATTCGATTATAATCGAGCATACATCCCCGTCTTTGCTCGAGTACAATCAAGCACCTTGCTCCCTCCGGAGCCGTGGTATTCCTTCTCACCGGGACGGCCGCATCGCGTGTTGCGGTTCACTCCATCGAAAAAAGGTGAGGGGATCTGCTGCCCCGGCATTGGAAGCCGGGAACGGCTGCCTATTCCTCCGTTCCTTCCGCCCCGGCGAGATCGATGGTCAGCCGGTAGCTGTGGTGCCGGGGCCGGCGCACCTGCACCCCGGCGATGACGTTGCCGTGGCGGTGGATCCCGGCGGAGAGGGCCCGGGGATGAGGGAGAGGGGGACCGGGCCGGTGCTCACTTTGGGCACAGGCGAGCACCCCGGGGGGGCTGCGGGAGTATGGGGTTGTCCCTCCGGGTGCTGCCGATGAGCGGCTGCGGGCCCGGGCCTCGATACGGCGCCGGATCCCCCGTTTCATTCTTCATAGTCCTGTGCGGTGCCGACTTCCGGCAGCAGAGGCCGGGGCCGGCAGTGCCGGTCCCGGACAGCCTGAACATGGGAGTGTGCATGGCAAAACCTCGGATTCACATGGGTGCACCCCTTCCGGTGCATGCCGGAACGGTAGCTCCCGGGGCACCGGTACTTCGTCCGAAAGCCTCGCATAAAAGGGTGGAGCGGAGGGGCGGGGGCGGAACCAGGGGGCTTATGAACGTTGCGTTACCATCGAACCGGTTCCGGCTTTCTCACGCTGTCGATTCGTGGAACCGGCGGTGCCGCGGTGACATTGGGCATTGTCAGGGGACCGTGTACTCCTGGCAGGCCTCCATCACCGCCATGGGATCGTAGCGGAAGGCGATCTCCCGCCGCCGGCCCTCCCCGGCGACGAGGGGCAGGGCCAGGATGCCGTCTTTTTCGAACGTCTTGAGCCGCTCGCGGAAGGTGGTGTAGGAGAGGGGGATCTCCTCCCGCACCGCCCGGTACGCCTCCGCCGGGCCCATGGCCGCGCCGCCTGCGGCGGAGATGCGGCCGAGCACAACGAGCAGGTCGCGTTCGGGCTTCCGGAGGCGGGCGGCGATCCGTCGCAGCGCCGGGGCCCGCACCTGGCCCGCGACGGCCACCACATCTCTCGCGAGCACCCGGTACCGCCCCTCCCGCCCGGCGTGTTCGGCGGATTTTCGCACGAGATCGATCCCGGCCCGGATGTCGCCCTCCGCCCCGGCGAAGGCCACGATGCGGTCCATGGCCCCCGGAAACAGCCCCTGCCCGACCCTTTGTGCCAGGATCTCATGCACCTCGTCGGCCGTGTAGGGCGGAAAGAGCACCTCTGCCGGGTGGAAGACCGAGAACACCCGTGCATCCACCTCCCGGCGCAGGTCGAGGTCCATGTCGCTGATCACCGCGAACACCCCGGCCCGCACGCTCCTGAAGCTCTCGTGGAGGCGGAGCAGGGTGGAGAGCACGGCGTTGAGCTCGTCCCCGGCGGCAAGGTAGTTGGCGTCGTCCAGGCAGACCAGCAGCGCGCATTTCCGCTCCTGGCAGCGGCGGGCGATCCGGCGCAGCACCTCGGGGAGGGGGGTTCCCGTGGTGGGGAGGGGGTGGCCGGCCAGGTGCTCGAGCACCCGGGCGAAGACCGCGTACCGGGTCCGCTCGTTCTGGCAGTTGACGTGCACCGGGGCCAGCCGCCGGGTGGCCTCCTCGATCTCGGAAAACAGCCGCAGCACCGAGGTCGTCTTCCCGGTCCCGGGCGGGCCCCGCAGGACCGCACACGACGGGGTGTTGCCCTCCAGCCCCGGCGCGGCCAGAAAGGCCAGCTCCCGGACCTGGGCCTCACGGTGCCCGAACTGTTCGGGCACGAAGTCGGCCTCGAACACCTCCCGGTCCCGAAACAGGGTGTGGTCGTGGGTGAGAAAATCAATAGAGCGCATGATCGGTGTGGTGGGTGAATATCGGTTAAGAGGGATCGGGGGGTGGGGGGTGAAAGTGAAGGGAGGCGGAACCATCGTCATCGAGGAATCTTCGATGCGGGTGATGGCTTCGAGGATGTGATGTTGGTCCGGCGGCATCCCTGCCGGTCATCCGAATATCACCACTTCATCGCGGCGTCTCGGTCCGGCGATATGAGGGACTGACCGATTTCCCGCCCACCAGGGCCACATGCCGGTGGAGGGCGGCGGCGAGTTCGTCCCCCGTGCGCACCAGCTGGAAGAGGCTTTTCGGCTGGTCGAAGCGGACGAGAATATCGATATCGCTCTCCGGGGTTGCTTCCCCCCGGGCACAGGAGCCGAATATCGCGATCCGCGTCGCCCCGTCGTCTGTCAGGACCGGGATGATGCGCTCCCTGACCGCACGCTCAATGTCCTGCCCGGCCATGCCATATCCCTCCTTGTTCGCGATCGGGTGCTCCTGATGTCCTCGCACCTGTACGTGGAAAACCGCTCTCATCGTTCTTTTGCACCTGCGGGCGAACAATCGCTCCCCCCTATCCGGGCCATCCCGGCCCTCGCCGGACAGGGGGCGTCACCGCACTCCCGCAACGGCAGCAGAACCTTCAACTACCAGGACCGGCAGGAGTGTCGCGTTGGTGTCGAAGATGAAGAAGGTCGCACCATTCCGCTGCAGGGACCCCGGGCTCGAGTGTGACTATGAGATGGAGGCAGAGGGGGAGGAGGAGCTGATGAAGAGGGTCGAAGGCCACGTCATGACCGCCCACCAGATGGACGTGCACAAGGAAGAGATCCGGAAAAAGATCCTCGGTGCGATGCGATAGGCGGAGAGGGTCCTATCTCCCGTAAGCCGGCGATGTCGCCACACCGAGCCGGGCCGGGCGAGGCGTCAGGGGCAGCCGGGGCAAGCGGCGGTAGAGGAGCGGGCAGATCAACCGCCGGAACCCCCCGCACCGCCCTGCCGGCCCGCAACGGCAGTCCCCGGAAGGGGCCGGCGTGATTCCGGCCCCGCTCGTTTCCGCTCCTTACGGGGCAGCCATCACCGGCTGGCGGATCACCAGGAGGTCGATGACGTCCACCACGCCCCCGGTGAACGCCACCGCATCGACCGCCGCCCGCCGGGCCGACCAGTCCGGCACCCGCCCGGTGAGGGTCACGATGCCGTCCACCACCTCGACGGTCACCTCCTCGACGTCCACCCTGGCGCTGCGCTCCAGGGCCGCCTCCACGTCATCGGCGATCGCCCGGTCGGCGATGCTCCGGGTCGGGACGACGGCGAGCTCGTTGACGATATCGCAGACGCCGCGGGCCCGGCAGGCATGCCATTGGGCCTCGTGCCGCTTCCAGTAGGCGTCCACCGACCCTTCCAGCGTCACGGTCCCCGCACGCACCGACACCCGGATGTCGGTGGTGTCCATGTCGGGGTCGGCGGCAAGGTTGTAGAGCACGTTCTGTTTGATGTCGGCATCGGCGGGTACGGCCGCCTCCGGCGGATACCGCACCAGGAGGTTGTTGTCGACCTCGATGACGTCCGGGATCCGGCACGCGGCGTCGGTGGCCCTGGCCCGTGCCGCATACGAGGGCACCATGCCGTTGAGGGTCACCCAGCCGTTGTCCACCGTCACCTCGACTTTCGAGGCATCGATGCTGGCATCCCAGTAGAGGTCGTCGACGATCCGCTTCTTTATCTCTTCGTCCGAGAGCACCATTCCATTCTCCTCCCTCGCCCTGCACCGCCATCTCCCGCAGCCCAGGGCGGCTGCGGCATACTACCGCAACCGTAATAGGTGTTGTGCCCCGGGGTGGGGGGCCGGCGGCAGGTCCCTCCCCCACGCCCGGGCATCGCCTCCCCGCTCACCCGGAGGTGGTTGCCGGGCTGCGAAACCTTCATTGGGGAGCGTGAGATAAGGTGGACGTGGAGGAACGAACCATGGCAGGAATGGATGGGCCCCCTGTGGCCAAAGTGATCGAGCTGATCGGCAGCTCCCCGACCGGGTGGGAGGACGCCGCGGCCAACGCCGTGAAGGAAGCCGCGAAGACCGTCGAGCACATCAAGGCGGTCTACCTCAAGGAGTGCACCGCCAAGGTGGACGGCGACAGAATCGTGGAGTACCGGGCCAACGTCAAAGTGACCTTTATCGTGGAGCGGGAGAGCTGAGCGCCTTCCCCCACCACTCTTTTCTCAGGGGAGTGGACGCTCCCGGACCGCAGGGGCCCCCCGTCGCCTCCTTTTCGAACGGTTTTTATACGGCCCCGGGCCGGCGGCTCCCCGGACCACGATAGCGCCCTCGCAGCGGGGGCCGGATCACCTGCTCCCGGCCCCCGCCTCGATCGCCTGCTCCCAGCCCTGGCCCATGTCGATGAGCGGCCGGACTTCGGTGACCTCGAACCGCACCGCCGCATCGATCATCGCGGCCGCCTCCTCCCCGAGCATGCTCGCAATCCTCCCTTTCAGGCCGTCGAGCAGCGGGCCCGAGTTCGCCAGCTCCCGCACCTCCAGATAGACGCGCACCCCCTTCCAGTCGCCGATCGCCTCCCCCGGCTCCACAATCAAAAAGACCGCGTGCGGGTTTTCCCGCAGGTTCTCCTGCGTGCGATTCTTCCCGAGGGCCATGACCACGGTCCTCTCGTCGGCCATGTGCGGCGAGCCGAAGACCGCGGAATCGACCTTCCCGGCCCGGTCGGCCGTGCTCAGCGTCCCGATCCGCGGGGCCCTGTTAAAGTACTCCATGAGTTTTGACGGCATGCAGCAACACCTCGTGCGGTGCCGGACTTGGCCTGCGGGGAGTTAAAGATTTGTGGGGGGAAGAAGGGGGATTGGATAGTGCCTGGTACGGATCGAGGGCTAATTCTAAAAATTCTATAGTATCAAATAATTTTTGTGAGACTCGTTCTCAGGAAAGCACTTTAGAATTCAAATCAGAATAAATTCGAAAGACTATTTTTACGCCAGCTGAATTTTCTTTCTGTTGTCTTATGGCAAACCCGCTGGCAAACAATATTTTCGATACCATCAAACCACGAGCGATCATCAAGGAGGGGCCTCATTTTCCCGAAGACGTGGAGGTACTGACAGTCAAGAAAGTGAGCGAATCCCTGAAGATTGAATGCAAAGGCCGAAACTCGAGCCAGGTCTATACGCGATTTCTCACCCCGCAACACATCAGCCAGATCGAGATATTTCCGGAGTGTGAATCCTTCGCCGGCGATGCGAAGAAATTCCGGCTTGGTATTGAGGCCAAACGGCTGGGTCTTGCCTATGAATATGATCCATATTTTTCGCTCTCCATCGCGCGGATCGATCCCCTCCCCCACCAGCTGGAGGCGGTCTACGACTATTTCCTGAATTTGCCACGCATTCGTTTTCTGCTCGCCGATGATCCCGGTGCCGGAAAGACGATCATGGCCGGCTTGCTCATCAAGGAGCTCAAGATACGCGGGCTTATCAAGCGTATCCTGATCGTCACCCCTGCAAACCTCACCTTCCAGTGGCAGCGCGAACTCAAGGAAAAGTTCAGGGAGGAGTTCCATGTGGTGCGGGGTGAGATCCTCCGTGCTGCATATGGCTCGAATCCCTGGGATGAGCGGGATCAGGTCGTCACCTCGCTGCCCTGGATTGCTCGCATCGAAGATGCCCAGGAGAGCCTCCTGAAATCGAAGTCGTGGGATCTCATCATCGTGGACGAAGCGCACAAGATGAGCGCCTACTCGGAGGATAAAAAGACGCTCGCCTACCGGATCGGGGAGAAGCTCTCCGAGATGACGGACCATTATCTGCTCATGACGGCGACACCTCATAAAGGGGATAAGGAGAACTTCCGTCTCTTTCTTTCCCTGCTTGACAAAGATGTCTATGGAGATATCCAGAGCCTGCAGCGGGCCATGGAAGCGCGGGAAGCGCCGTTTTATCTCAGGAG
>DSDF01000109.1 GCA_011048835.1 Methanoculleus sp.
ATCTTTTCCGTGATCACGCGTGTCTTGCCGGACCCCGGCCCGGCCAGGACGAGCTGGATGCCGGGGGTGGTGACTGCTTCCTGCTGTTGCGGGTTGAGGGGCATGGAATCAATTAATATTCCGATTGCAACCCGTGATAAAACCCACAGATTTTAATTTCCGGCGGAATCCGGCGGATGCGGACACACGCAGCAAAGATTTTCCTGATTTTTTATGATTGCAGGCACGGCCGGAGGAGTCGTTGCCCTGTTCATCGGCTTTTAAAACGGCTGCAACGGGTACAGGGAGCCAGAGCGGAACAAACGCGCGACGCCCCGATTCGTTCACCGCCGATACCGCCGCACTGTCCGGATTCTCCCCACCTCCTGGAGTCGGTTCTCCCTGCCCTGTGGTCTCTCCCGCGGATACAACCGACGACCACCATTGCAGGCCCCATCATCGGGAGGGGTACGTTCTGCGAAACGTTCATGTGAGAGGTGTGCTGTAGGTAGTGCTGGAGGGACAGACAATGCCAGGAGCAGATGGGTCAAGCGTGGCAAAAGTCATCGAACTGATCGGCAGTTCCACGCAAGGATGGGAGGATGCGACGGCCAATGCCGTGAAGGAAGCAGCAAAAAACCGTCAAAAACATCAGAGGAGTCTACCTGAAAGAATGCACCGCGAAAGTGGACGGCGACCGGATCGTGGAATACCGGGCCAACGTGAAGGTCACGTTCATCGTGGAGCGGGAGCGCTGACCTTTCCACAGATTCTTTTCGCCGGGGGCCGGCTTCTCCGCCGGACCGCAGGTCGGTCAGGGGCTGTGTGGCTTGTATGCTGCCGGAGAGCGATGGCCCGGTGCATGAAGGGGGCGGAAGATGATGAGAAGCAAGAGGCTTGGGGGCAGAAACGCCCTGATAACAGGCGGATCGACCGGCATCGGCCGAGCGATTGCCATCCGCTTTGCAGAGGAAGGGGCGAACGTCGCCATCAACTACCACTCGAGCGGCGAAGAGGCCGAAATCACGCGAGACGAGGTCAACGAGGCCTGCAGCACGATCCGGGAGCTGGGGTGCGAGGAGATGGTGGTGCAGGCGAACGTCGCAGACGAAGCGGACGTGCGGGAGATGTTTGCGCGGGTGCTCGCCGCATGGGGCCGGATCGACATCCTGGTGAACAACGCGGGCATCCAGAAGGCCGCCCCGACCGAGGATGTGGAGACGGGTGACTTCGACCATGTGCTCGCCGTGAACCTCCGCGGCGCCTTCCTCTGTGCACGGGAGGCGGCCCGGCACTTTCTCGCCCGCGGCGGGGGCGGGGTCATCATCAACAACTCCTCGGTCCACCAGATCATCCCGAAGCCGCACTACGCACCCTACGCCATCAGCAAGGCGGGGATGGGAAACCTCACCCGGACGCTTGCCCTGGAGTATGCGGGGCGGGGCATCCGCGTCAACGCCGTCGGCCCGGGGGCGATCCTGACGCCGATCAACACAGCGTGGGTAGAGAATCCTGAAAAGAAGGCCGATGTCGAGCGCCACATCCCGATCGGCCGTGCGGGAACCCCCGAGGAGATCGCCGCGGTTGTTGCCTTTCTGGCATCGGATGATGCCAGTTACGTGACCGGGCAGACGATCTACGCGTGCGGCGGGCTGACGCTGTACCCCGACTTCCGGACTGCCTGGTCGTCACCGGACTGACGCACGGAAGGATGGGGGGGTGGCGGCCGTTGGGAGAGAGCAGGAACTCCCCAAACAGCCGGGGGTGGTCCGGCCGGCCGCAGGGAGCGGTGCCGCCGAAGGGCGGCAGACCTGATAGTCCTGGCGGCGTGCACAAGGAGCCGTCACGCAGAGCACCTGAGCTGAGATGCGACGCGTGAGGGCGTTGCAGATGACACCAACCGCGTAAAACAAGGGAAATGGTGCGACGCGAGTGAGCAAGCCCGACCGATCGCAACACCCGGGGCAGGGGGTGAGCCGCAGACCGCCCCGCGGCATCCCTGTACCGCACACGATCTCTACTGCTTCCGGAGCATGAGCCCGACCCGCACCGTCTCCGGCAGGGTGGCGGCAGCAACCCTTCATACGTGCCGGATCTCGGTGTAGCGGGAGATCTCTGAATTCGTGGTGCAGAGATTCCGGATATGCAGTGCATGCACATCATCGTTCCCGGTTAACCGGGCAAAATCTTTGAGTTCTTCGGTGGATACCCGGAGAAAGTGCTCGAGCTTTTTGGCGGAAATATCCACTTTCAATCGCTCGCGGAGTTCCGGGTCCTGTGTGGTGACGCCCACCGGGCACTTCCCGGTAGTGCAGAGCCGGTACTGCTGGCAGGCGGCGGCCATCAGTGCGGCGGTACCGATGGCAATCGCATCTGCGCCGAGGGCGAGGGCCTTGGAGAAGTCGGCAGACATCCGGAGACCGCCGGTAATCACCAGTGAAACACCCTGCGCATTCCGTGAATCCAGATATTTCCGGGCTCGATAGAGGGCAAAGAGTGTGGGGATCGAGGTGGCATCTTTCACCGACTTGGGAGCGGCTCCACTCGCACCCGGCCTGCCGTCGATGGAGATGAAATCCGGCTCCGCAAAGAGAATGGCCGCAAGATCTTCCTCGAGATCACCGGCAGCGATCTTCACCCCGATCGGCCTGCCGCCGGACCTCTCCCGCAGCCATCGCACCTTCGCTTTCAGGTCTTCGCGGGATTTGATATCCGGGTAGCTGGCTGGACTGATGATATCCGTCCCCACCGGGTAGCCCCGGACCAGGGCGATATCGGGGGTGACCTTCTCTGCCGGGAGACGTGCCCCCATCCCCGGTTCCACCGACTGGCCGAGTTTGATCTCGATGGCATCGACAGACCGGAGGGTTTCGTCGGTGATACTGTACTGGTTGGGGACATATTCGAGAATGTATTTGTAGGCGAGCTGCCGCGCCTCGGGCAGGAGGCCTCCCTCGCCCGACCCCATCGCCGTTCCCACCGCGGCGCTGCCCTTTGCCAGCGCCATTTTCACCTCTTTGGAAAGGGCCCCGAAGGACATGTGGGTCACGTAGATGGGGGTCTCGATCACCATCGGGTGCTTTGCACGGGGGCCGATCACGGTGCGGGTATTGACCGGCACATCGTTGTTCAAGGGTATCCGGGCGATCTGAGCACCTTTGATGAGGATATCGTCCCACGAGATCACCGGCTTTGTCGTCCGCATCGGTTCGATGATGGACTCCCCGGTCGATGATATCGTGTGGATATCCCGCATCGTGACTTCCAGGTCGTCGGACTGCCGCGCCCATTCTCCCAGGTAGCCGGGGAGATCCTCTTTATGGACATGCGAGATCGCGACGGTCGTGGTCGCCCCGCAGACAGGGCAGGTGAACGTCTGGGTCATCCCCTCCGCAGGCCCCGCCTCCGGGAGAGGTTGTACATGGGTCTTATGCGAAGAGCATATCGGGCACCGCCACTCATCAGGAAAATCTTCTGGGAGCGTGCCCGGTTTGATGCCTGTGACCGAATCGCCACGTTCCGGTTCGTAGATGAATACATTGCAGACATTACAGCGGTAGCGCGTCATGGTTCACTTCATGTTCTGATGTTACCTCCCTGCATAAGGTATTTTTCCGGGGCCACACCACCAGTGCCCGGCAATCCGTCCGAAAGAGCCGAGCACGAGGCAATGGGGCGTGGGCCCGGGATCACGACGCATCCCAGCAGGCCGGCCCCCACGGAGATCCCAAGGAGGAGGAACCCGGCGTCCGTCCGTTCACCTCACACGAGGAGGGGGATCGGCCCCGCAGGCCGGGGCCGGCTGACCGGCACCGAGGCGGAGATCCTCATCGACGAGCAGTATCTCCCCGGCCTGTTCAGGATCGAGGAGAAGAACCACCTCTTCGTGCTCTGCTGGTTCGACCGGGCCGACCGGACCCTGCTCCGTGCGACGCCCCCGCACAACCCGGTGGAGCATGGCGTGTTTGCAACCCGCTCACCCAATCGTCCGAATCCTATCAGCCTGTCGCTCGTCGACGTCATCGACATCCAGGGCGGAAGAATCCGGGTCCGGGGGCTGGACGCCCTCGATGCAACACCGGTTCTCGACATCAAACCCTTCTCGCCGGAGATCGACTGCCCGGACTGACAGGATACTCCCAGCGAGGAGAAGCGGGGTTTAGGCGGGTGAGTCTGCCTTCTCCCACCAGATCTTCACCCGGGTCGAGTGTCCGGGCACGATGATGGTATCCCCATCGCTCCGGGCATGGCTGCTCAGATACTGCCGGAGTATCTCCTTCTGCCCGGTCGTCTCGGCAAAGTAGCGCGGGGCGAAGTGACCGACCGCCTCGGCAAGATCTGCAAACCGGTTGATATGCCGGAAGGGAAATACCTCGATGTTCGGGTAGATGCCCATGGAATAGAGCACGTTGTAGAGGATGTCGCATTTCGGGGAGGGAACGAACGAACAGCCGTGGAGAAGAGGCCAGAGTTCCCGTGACATCGCATCCCAGGACGTCTCTCCTGCAAACCAGTAGAGGGAGACGTACCGGGAAGACGCCTCCTCAAGTTTCATGACGGCACCCCTGAGATCGGGCACGTCCAGAGAGTACGATGCAAAGACGATGTCGTAGGGCGGACTGAGATCCTCGGCAACGCTGACGTCCTCCCACCGATTCTGTACAACGTCGATGTTGACGATGCCTTCTTGTTCGATGTTCTCCTCGAGCACTGAAACCATTCCTTTCGAGGGCTCCACGGCCGTAACGTGGCGGACCTGCCGGGCAATGGGAATGGCAAGGGCGCCCGGCCCCGCCCCGACATCGAGCACACGCGATTGGGGTGTCAGGGGAAGCCCACGGATGGTCTTTTCGATCCGCTCTCCGTTGTTTTCCTGCGCCATTCGGTAAAACCTGCGTGCCGCGTCCTTTGCGTCCCAGAAACTCGCATCCGCGGAGTTCCTGTTCGTCTCGTGGTGCTGTCTTCGCTGTTCTTTCCAGACGTCGTTCCAGTCAATAGTGTCTGCTTCCATGCCTGTCTTTCCTTTGATTTGAACCAGATATTCTCGAATCGTTGATCCGGCATCCGGTTGCGGATACGGTCAGGATTTTTTGATGAACATCTCGGAGAAGGGTGCGAACCGCCCTGCATCGACGGGATAGGTGTACCGGATCCCGCCATTGCCGCAGACCATGCAGAGGGGCCGTGCAGATTCGATATCAATATCGCCCTCGCCGGTCGCATACCGATCGTTCACCTCGAGGTGCTCGACTTGACCGATGACCAGCGCGTAGTTTTCCCTGAGGATCTCTTCGACAAGCCTGCATTCCATCCACGCGATCGATCCTTCGATACCCGGCGGCGCGACGACCGACGACGGGCGGGGCACGAGACCCGCCTTCTCGAACTCGTCGACCTCGGGCGGGTAGTTTCGGGCACAGATCATCACCTTCTCCACCATCGCGGCCGGCGGGACGTTGACGACGAATTCGCCGGTTTCCCTGATGTTGTCGAGCGTATCGCGACGCAGCCAGGAAGCAAGGACGATCAGGTTGAGAGGCCGGAGGATCGGGGTGATATTGCCCCACGGTGCGGCGTTGCAAATCCCGGCCTTAGAGATCGTGGAGATGAGCACCACGGGGAGCGGCAGGACGTTTTCGCGTTTATGCGGTGGTAATTGTATGATTTTCACATCCCCTGAATTTGCATATCAGCAGTATTCTGCACACTTTTTACCGCCCTTCCAGCACCTCGACCAGTGGGCCGATGGCCGGGTGCCCGTCCGTCAACGCCTGTCCGCCGAGACCCGCTGCAAGGATGGCGGGTTCCTGCGGGATTTCGCAGATGATCCGGGACGGATCCGCAATCCCTTCGCACATCCGGGCAGCCATTGCCGGATCTGCCTTGTTCAGCACATAGTAGAGCGGGACGCCGATACCACCCGCCATCTGCCTAACCTTTTCCGCGAGCCGCAGCGACTCGAACGAGGGGTCGAGCACCATGAGGATCACGTCGGCCTCCTGATCGATGCCGCGGCCGAAGTGCTCGATCCCCGCCTCGGTGTCCGCGATAACGACGTCGTTGTCATCGAGGCGCAGGCTTTTGAGAAACTGCCGGGCGAGCATTCCCATCGGGCACGCACACCCCTCGCCCGCATCGTGGATCTTGCCGATGGCGACGAGCCGGACGCCATGATCCTCGGCGACATAGCCCTTCGGAAGGCTGTCGAGCGTCCATGCCTCCTCGACAAGGTTGACGGATGCAAAATCGGGCATCGCTACCATGATCTTCGCCCCCATGGTCTTCTTGCCCCCGAAGTAGTCCATCAGGTCGGGTGGTGCGTCCGTCCCGAGCATGCGGTGCAGCCCGAGGTTTGATTCGTCGGTGTCGACGACCAGCACGGGGCGGTTCCTCCGCGCATACTCACGTGCGAGCAGGGCAGCGAGCGTGCTCTTTCCGCTGCCTCCTTTTCCGCAAATAGCAATTTTCATTTCGGTTTCACATCCTTTGTTCGTCCGTTTCGCTGTTCCTGGACAGATACCGTCTGGTTAGTAGTGAGACTACATTAATTAGTAACAACTGATGTTAAAAAACATATTTTTCATAGTCGCTGCTGCCCGGCATGCACGCCGGTAGACCGCTTCTTCAATGCACGATTATGAACCACAGTGGTTGTGCCGGAGGACAGACGGCAAGCCGCGTCCTGAGTCTTACTAATATTGATTTATATCATATTTAGTGGAATTTAGAGGCCGCAATGCAATTATTTATTGGATTGTAGACACAGGTTCTTCATACCATAGGGGTGCGGCGGTCCCGGGACGTCGTTGGAGAAGCCGTGTACGACAGTATCATTCAGGCGCTGACGCTGGCTGCCGGCCTGCTCGGCGAGATGGTCCCGATGATGGTCATCGGCGTCTTTCTCGCCGAGCTGCTCGTCGCCCTGAAGATCGCCGGGAGGATTGCAGCCATTTCCCGCCCGCTCACCTCGTTCGCCTGCCTACGTGAGGAATGCGGCACCAGCTTTCTCATGGCCTTCGTCTCGCCTCCCGCCGCCAATGCGATGCTCGTGGACTACCACGCGAGGGAGATCATCACCCGGCGCGAGCTGGTCATTGCCGCCATCATGAATTCGTTTCCGACGGTCGTTATGCACTGGCGCTACCTCCTCCCGGTCTACATCCCGCTCCTCGGCATTCCCGGCCTCATCTACTTCGGCCTGCTGATGCTGGTGGGACTCGCAAAGACCGCGGTCATCATGGTCACCGGGCGGGTCATCCTCACGCCCGCGCCAGCCGCTCCCGTCCGGCCCGTGGAAGCGCCGGCCGCGGTCGCGTTCCGTGACGCACTGCGGGAGGCGGGCGCCGCTTCCAAAAAGACCCTGATACGTCTGCTCAAAGTCACCGTCCCCACCATTGTTCTCGTTGCGTTCCTCATCAACGCAGGTACGTTCGACCGGCTTGCGGAGATGATGCAGGGTGCAGGCGGATTCTTCCCGATCCCCCCGGAAGGCTTCGCGATCATCGCCGCCCAGTTCGGCAGCTTCGTTGCGGGTGCGAGCGTTGCGTCCGCCCTGCTCGCCGCAGGGGATATGACCTGGCAGGAGATCATCCTCACCCTGCTCGTCGGCAACATCCTCACCAGCGTGACCCGGAGCATCCGCTGGTTCGGGTCATCCTACGCGGCGATCTTCGGGATGCGGACGGGAACGGAGATCATGCTGATCTCGACGGCCCTCCGGAACAGTATCATGGCGGTGCTGGTCATCATGCTGGCATACGGCCTTGGTTGGGGATGAGGGTTCGGCCGTTCGCGTTCACCTCTTTCCCCGGCGCGTCCCGAATCCCACAACTTCGATCCCGTAGGCGGGAGGGGACATTCATGGCAGAGGGGAGGTCAGAAAACCAGAGGAGGACAGAGAATGATGATGACCAGCACAGCCATCCGTGCGATAGTGATCGTTGCCCTGCTCCTCGGTTTACTCAATGGTGGCTACGGATAACAAAGGCCCTGTAGGAGGGAATGATTACGTCTTCTTCTATTCATACGCCACCGATACGCTACGCCGTCCGAATGATTCGCTTGTTGAGCGGCCAGGTATCCAGATTATTTGTTATATACACGTATACAACAAACCTGCATCTCATGCCTCGCTCCAGCAAGCCTTTCCACTCACCGCAGCTGGACACCATTCGGATGGTCAATCACTTCATCCAGGCCCATAGCGGTGGATACAAACGCCGGGTCCTCCGGGAGAATTTGCCGAAGAAGATGATGTACCAGACGTTCAAGACCATCATCGGTTGCCTGGAGGAGTCCGGGAACATTGCCGCAGATAGCGAGGGAACAATCTGCTGGATTCACAACCCGGATCTGGTAAGGAAGTACGCAATGCGTGAGGATCTCCGGGTCAGATAAATTGGCATTTTTTGAAAAAACGCCAAGATCTATCCAACAACAATACAATTCTAACAGAATTAATCCACGAATTAGGGTTTATTTTTTAAAAAAAGTTGAATATTTGATTTCCGTCATCCAACATATATCCAACAACTCAACTAGCCATCGTACTGCTATCTTCAGTGAAGACCCATCTCGCTTCCACGTCTGACTCCCAGCTGTTCCTGAATCCCCCTACCGCCATCACCAGTAGAAAGCGAACATCATTACCGTTCACTACTGTTCACCCAGAAAATGGAACAGTAACCAACCTACCGTTCCATTTTTTCTATGACGATGGTGCAACAGTAAGCACGGGTTTGGAGGAGCTCATCTCCCTGATGCAATCAGGAGAATCCGAAGTCCTTGAGTTCAAAGAATCGGCAGGAAAAAAGATTCACCACGAAATTGCCGCCTTTGCACACTCTGACGGTGGAACGATACTCGTCGGAGTATCAGATAGAGGAAAGATCGTCGACACCGGTGGAAAAGCGGCACTCGACAAGGTTCCCGGTTCGGTTCAGTCAATACTCCCCCCGCTGCCAATAAAAACAGAGACGATATCTGGAGGTACGCCGAACTCACCGGAGGATCTTCGCCGTCACATCCACTCGTGACCGGCACTCTCACTCTCGCACAACCGCCACTTGCCGGGCGGCACCTCGATCTCGAATCGTGCCCCGTTCCCTTCCTCTCCGGTCTCCCTGATAGATATCCCGGTGATATCGAGGATCTCTTTCACCAGAAACAGCCCGTATCCTGTGACTTTGCCAAATCCCCGCTCGAAAATCCTGGTCTTCATGGATGCAGGCACGCCCACGCCGTCATCCTCGACCACCAGCACCCCGGCATCGCCATCCTCGCGGAACAACACAGTGATATGCTCCACCCGCTCCCCGTGGAAGACGGCATTGTCCAGCAGGTTATAGAAGACTTTCTCCAGCATGGGATCCGCAAAGAGTTCCAGGGGCCCGGTTTCCACCGCGAGCGCTACCCCATTCATTCGAACACTTCCTGCGGCCCGCGTTATCACCCCTTCCACCTGCTGCCATTCGGGTTTCCGCTCCCCCATCTCCTGGTAATCACCGGTGAACGTGATCTGGCTGCGGATAGTATCGGTAATTTTCTTTACATTGTTGAACATTTCCGTTTCTTGGCCTTCACCGTGATGTCCTTCCTCCAGGAGGATGAGAAACGCCTTCAGTGCCGTGACCTGGTTAAGGATGTCATGGCGGGTAATGCTGGTGAGCAGATTTAGTTTTCTGCTCGCGTCTTTGAGGGCATCCTCCGCCTGTTTGCGCTCCGAATCATCGTACAGGAAACCCAAAATATCAATCAGTTCACCGTCTTCATCGAACCGTCCCGCAGCGTTCTCCACCACAGGGATGAGAGAGCCATCTCGACGCTTCCGGATTCTGCTGAAATTGTACACCTTCCCCTCCTTGTTGATGAGCTCAAGAAATTGTTGCCAATCCTCACGCGAGGGGTATGTCTCGACGATGCTGGTATTCAGGGCTTCGTCTATGGAATTGAAGCCAAATATTTCTAAAAACGCGGGATTACATGAAATGATTTGCCCATCTGCAGCGGATACGATATCACCAGTCAGATCCTGCTCAAAGAAACGCCGGTATTTCTCCTCGCTCTTTCGCAACGCTTCTTCCGCCCGTTTCCGCTCGGTGATATCTCTACTATATACGTTCACGTACCGATAATCCTTGAACGGAACAGATGTGAGAAGGTAGGTCTTTTCACCTATTCGGAGCTCTCCCTCATGCCGGACGCCGGACGCCAGCACCGTTTCTCCTATCGCAGCCAAATCTTCGGGGGCATCCGTGCCAAGGCCGCCGAACGCATCTCCAAGCATCGCCCGGGCCGCGCTGTTGGCATAGATGATGGAACGTCCTTTGTCAAGCCGCAAGGTTGAATTCGGATTTTCGGCAGGGAACCTCGCGATGGACTGGAGCTCCTCCTCCACCTGCTTGCGCTCGGTGACATCGCGGATGACGCCTCCCCGGTAGAGCGGTTGGCCATCCCGGTCTCTCAAGACGGTGAAGTGATCTGCAAGCCAGCGGTACTGGCCGTCTTTCGCCCTGAACCGGTATTCGACGATACCCCTCCCGGATGCGACCGCATGGGCAATCTCGGCATCAACAGGCCGGCGGTCATCGGGATGAATGCGATCCAGTACCTCGTCGATACTCATCTTGTTCATCTCGTCCGGTGTGAAGCCGGTGATCTGTTCAATGACCGGGCTCATGTAATCGTAGCGGTCCGTCTGCAGGTTGCGGCGGTATACTGCGTCCAGAGAGTTCTCCACAACCGCCCGGAACCGC
>DSDF01000037.1 GCA_011048835.1 Methanoculleus sp.
GGTGACAGGTAGCAGGCCTCCCCTGTATATTCCGCATCGACAGCGGTCTGGTTCGGACCGGAGATGCGGCCAGATCCTTCTCTCTCGTATTCAAGCACGCCTGCGCCCTCGTGCCGATGCCGGTCCGGCCACACTGCCCGGGGCCTGCAAAAATCCCGTGCGGGAGGAGAAAGATAGATAACGGGAAGCGCGAAGTATACTCCTGAGTTGAATAGTATGAGCGCTCCCCTGATCATCATCAATTTCAAGGTCTACAACGAAGGGTTCGGGCAGAACGCCCACCGTATTGCAGCTGCTGCGGAGGATGTCTCCGAAGAAAGCGGGGTAAGGATAGGCGTGGCCCCGAATTTCATGGAGATCCACCCCATGAGCAACCACTTCAGGATACCCGTGTATGCGCAGCATGTGGACGGGGTGGCCCCGGGGGCCTATACCGGCCATATCCTCGCCGGCGCAGTGAGGGCTGCGGGGGCGTTCGGGACCCTCATCAACCATTCCGAACGGCGGCTCACCCTCGCCGACATCGAGGCCGCAATCGAGGCTGCACACGCCGCACGTCTCGAGACGGTCGTGTGCACCAACAACGCTCCCACGAGCGCCGCGGCGGCCTCGTTCGCCCCGGATTATATCGCCATCGAACCTCCCAAACTGATAGGGACGGGAGTTTCCGTCTCCAGGGCGGATCCCGATATCATCGAAGGGTCGGTACAGGCCGTGCACGCCGTGAACCCCGACGTGAAGGTGCTGACCGGTGCGGGGATCAGCACGGGCGAGGACGTGAAAATCGCACTGGACCTCGGAACCTCGGGGGTGCTGCTGGCATCCGGCGTCGTCAAAGCAGGAGATCCCGCAACAGTGCTGCGGGATCTGGTCTCGCTCATCTGAGGCTACAGGACGAGCGATATCAGGTCGTGCTTGGTGATCACCCCGATTACCTTTCCTTTTTCCACCACGAGCACCGCATGGTGGTGCTGGAGGATATGGACCACGCTGTCGATATCCACCGACGGCGGGACGGTGGGAAAGCCCTCCTCCATGAAATCCTTTACCATGTTGACCTGGTGCTTCTGGAGCCTTCCCTCTTCGATGGCGTTGATGATGGCGGATTCGGAGATGCATCCCACCGGTACCCCCTCCTCGATCACGGGTATCTGGGAGATGCTATTGTGTTCCATAATCTCAACCGCTCTCGTTACGGTATCTGCGGGCGCGACACTCAGTACCGGGGTATGCATGAAATCGACGGCGGTTATTGTGGAACGTTCGGCTTTTTTGAGAACTTCGACGATTTTGGTAAGTGTACTCACTCTCGGATCGACGGTGCCTGCCTCGATGCGGGCAACCATGGACTGGCTTATGGACGCAGCCTTCGCCACATCGGACTGGCGCAATCCAAGCATCACCCGCTTTGACTTCAGTTCAGCTGGCGTAGGTATCTGCATTGCATTACTGTTAGTGATATTACCATATTAATATAATGCAAAGAAAATAGCGATCCGGGAAGCCTGAGTGGGAGGAGTAAGCCCCCTTCTGTTCGTTGCGGCATTCAGCTTTGCGCCGTACCCGGACGGATTCCGGACGATCCATATGTCCTGTTCCGGCTTGCACCCGCAGGGATTCACCGTTCCAGCGATTCCCACTGGTACGCTCAGCGAGTTAACTCGCGCTTGTGGCGCTTCTCGCCCCTCTGGGGCTCGGTCGCATCATCGCTGGCAGTGGGGCGTGTCGTTTCTGTGCCAGAGCCATGACTCTCGCCATCCGCACTTGCATGCGGCTGCGTGTCCGGAGGGTGGGGGGACTTTCCTCAGCAGCATATGTGCCACCGTCGGCCGCACTCTCCCTCTCATATTATATTTGGTCGGCCAGATAATTATTGTAATGGTTGAATTAACTGAGAATGAAGGCGAACTCGCGCTCCTGCTGGCGCGTCGCGCGCTGGAAACCACGATCGCCCTTGCCCCCGAAGAGCCCGTCATACTGCCCCCGGTATTTTCCGAAAACCGCGGGGTATTTGTTACCTTGAAGAAAAACGGCGAACTCCGGGGATGTATCGGCTATCCCTACCCGCTGTATCCCCTCGGTCAGGCGATACGCGCGGCCGCAGTCGCCGCGGCGACCGAGGACCCGCGTTTTCCCCCCGTCTCCCCCGGTGAACTCGGAGCCCTCACCATTGAGGTGACCGTCCTCACTCCTCCCGAAAAGCTGTCGTGTGCCGCCTGCGACAGGGACCGCGCGATCGAGGTGGGGAGGCACGGCATTATTATTACCGGGCCCGGGTGCCAGGGCCTGCTGCTCCCGCAGGTCGCCGCTGAATACGGGTGGGACAGTGCGACATTTCTCGATCACACCTGCATGAAAGCCGGCCTCCCTCCCGGGTACTGGCGGCGCGAGGAGACCGAAGTTATGGTCTTTGAAGGACAGATAATTACAGAACAGCGGTAACCATGGCAATCAACTTTGAAGTACTCCAGAAAGATATAGCCGGGCGGGTCGGCAGGCTCCGCGTGGGCGAAAAAACCGTTAAAACACCGTTTCTTTTTCCGGTGATCAATCCCCATATCCAGATCATCACACCGGGCGAGATGCAGGAGATGGGCGTCGAGGCGCTCATCACCAACGCCTATATCGTTTACAAAAGCAAGGAATTCCGGGAGCGGGCGCTTGCCGAGGGACTCCATGCGATTCTGGATTTCGACGGCGTCATCATGACCGATTCGGGGGCGTTCCAGCAATCCGTCTACGGCGACGTCGATATCGGCAACCTCGAGACGGTCCGCTTCCAGCACGCCATCGGCAGTGAAATCATCGTACCCCTCGATATCGCCACGCCGCCGGCTGCGGAGTACGATCACGCGCGCGAGGAGCTCGATATCACGTGCGCACGCATCGCAGAAGCGCTCGGGGAGGTGCCGGCAGGGCACCTTGCCGCGCCGGTGCAGGGCGGGCGGTATGCCGATCTCCGCCGCATGGCAGGGGAGAGGGTCAGGGAATTCGCCGCTCCGTTCTGCCCGATAGGCGCGGTGGTGCCCCTGATGGAATCCTACCGGTACAGCGACCTCGTCCACGTGGTGATGGCCGCGAAGCAGGGGCTGTCGCCCGCCGCATGCGTGCACCTCTTCGGTGCCGGCCACCCGTCAATGTTCGCGCTCGCCGTGGCGATGGGGTGCGATGCGTTCGATTCTGCCGCATACGCGCTCTATGCACGTGAAGGGCGGTATATGACCCCGCGGGGGAGCATGAAACTCGACGAACTCAACGGGCTGCCCTGCGCCTGTGCGGTGTGCCGCACCCACACCGCACGGGAGCTGCAGACAGCGCCTGACAGGGAACGCCTGCTCGCGCTCCATAACCTCCACGTCTCACTTGCGGAGATCGAGCGGATACGCCAGGCGATCCAGGACGGCACCCTGTGGGAGCTGGTCGATGACCGGTGCAGGAACCATCCCCGGCTTCTGGGCGGCTACCGGACCCTGCTCGGCTACGGCGACCGGCTGGAGCAGCAGGATCGAGCATCGAAGCGGCGGTTTTTCTACCGGGGAAGCGAGAGTTGCGGGCGTTCGGAGGTCATGCGCTACCATGCACGCATCGGGAGGATAGCCCTCGGCCCGCGGGTGCGTATCGTGGTCGATGAGCACCGGGGATGCTCCGGGGAGGACGTGCTCTCGTTCCGGCCACCGTTCGGCCCGTATCCGGCGGCTCTGGCGGAGACCTTTCCGGTGGGGCAGTCCGAAATCCCCGACTGGGACGGAGACATGGTCGGTGCGGGCTGTGCGGGCATCGCCACCCTCATCAGGACTCACCCTGAAACCATGTTCGAGATCGAGTGCGAGGACCGCTGGAGGCCGGTGGTGACAGCTGCGCTGCAGGGCCAGGAGGAAGGATTTGTCATTCTTTGAAGCGAAAAAACGGGATATTTGTGCCCGTATCGGTGTGTTTGACCACGGCGGCACAAAACTGTCGTCGCCCGCGGCAGTCGACGCCGAAACGATATTTCCCGAGCTCGGCACGGTGCGGCACACCAACGTGCCGCTCGCCGCAGGGGAGAGGTTCACCTCCGAATACCTCCACCGCTACCGCGACCTTGTCGCGGGGCACCCGCACTCGGATGCAGCCGCGCCCCCGGGCGCCTGCATCGTTGTGGAAAACTGGCACACCGTGATGGACAACCCGTCTGCGTTCGTGGATATGCTCGCGAACCTGAAACGGCGGCATCCGCCCGACACGCTCTGGTACGCTCCCGCGGCCGCCCTCCCCTCGACGGTGGCGGTTCTCGTGTATGCAGGCTTCGATCTCTTCGATTTTAAAGGAGTGGACCTGAAAACCGCACAGGGGTATTTTTGCACGCCGGAAGGAGAGTTTTCGGCGGACGAGTGGATGGATGCGGGCACCTGCTCCTGTGCCGGGTGCCGGTCAGGCAATCTCGGGGAACACAACCGCACCGCGCTCAGGGAAGAGATCGCCCTCGCAACAAAGATGATCGCGAGGGGGACGCTACGGGAGTTCATCGAAGGGCGGTGCCGCAACCGCGCGGCCTTTGTGGCAGTCCTGCGGCTGTTCGATGGGCGCTACGAGTACCTCGAACCCCGAGCGCCCGTGGCGCGGGAAGGGGCTCTTCTTGCCGCTTCCGGCGAATCGCTCCGCAGGCCCGAGGTCGTCCGGTTCGGGGAGCGTGTCGTGGACCGTTTTGTCCCCACGAGGACGGATGTGGCGGTGCTCCTACCCTGTTCCGCGAAAAAGCCCTACTCGATGTCGCAAAGCCACCACAAATTCCAGAACGCCATTCGGAACCGGGGCCACGAGCTCATCCTCACCTCGCCCCTCGGGCTCGTCCCCCGGGAGCTGGAGGCGGTCTACCCCGCCGCCCATTACGATGTCCCGGTGAGCGGGTACTGGGACCGGGAGGAGCAGTGCATCATCGCATCGGTCCTTGCCCGCTATCTTGCGCGCCATGGCTACGCACGGGTCATCGCCCACCTCGAGGGGGGGAGCATGGAGATCGCGCGGGCCGCCGCGGCAAGGGCGGGAATCGAGCTCGAGGAGACCTGCTCCGGCCGCCCGACAGACCCCGCCGCCCTGGAGCGGCTTGAGGAGGCGCTCGACGGCGCACGCGCGATTCGTCCCGATACCATCAAAGGAACGGTGTCGTGGCAGTTCGGGATCGACATCCCGACAGGGGACCTGCAGGTGCGGGGCAAGCCGTGGCGCCGCCTCGTGGTGCGGGGGAGGGAGCAGGTGTTTTCCATCGATGCGGCGACCGGGCTCTTTCGCCCGACCTTTGCCGGGTGGCAGCTGCTCGGGGACTGCTACCGCGTAGCGATCGACGATTTCATCCCGCAGGGCGATATTCTGGCACCGGGCGTGATCGGTGCGGACGACGCCATACGGGAGGGGGACGAGGTGTTCGTGGTCGGCAGGAGAGCGGTGGCGACGGGCAGGGCCGCGATGGGTGCCGATGAGATGCGTGGTTCGTCGCGGGGCGTTGCGGTAAAAGTCCGGAAAGTGCAAAAACGTACCGTTGATGACTGATCTGTCCTGCAACGGTATGTTCTTCGCTTTTCCCCGGGCAGAAGGACGGGTGGCGTAGTAAACTTCTTTCCATTGCGAAGAGAAACTATTTCTGAAAGGGAGAAACGACCAGCTGGATGAATGATGGACCGTGCACGGTAGAGAACCACAGCCTTCTGCATACCAATATGACTTTTTTCCCGGAATGGAGTGACCGAATTGTACGCAATAACACGTGCAACAGAGATTGCCGACAAGATTTTTGAATTCTGGATAACGGCTCCCCACGTGGCCCGCCATGCACGGGCAGGGCAGTTCGTGGTGCTGAGAATCGACGAGCAGGGGGAACGCATCCCCCTCACCATCTCGGCGGTGGAGGATGACCGTATCCGCGTGGTGTTCATGGCGGTGGGAAAGACCACCACCCAGCTCTCCTCGCTCGGGGCGGGGGACGCCATCCGGGATGTCGCCGGGCCCCTCGGCAAACCCAGCGAGATCGAACGGTACGGCACCTGCATGGTGATCGGCGGCGGGGTGGGCATCGCCTGCACCCCGATCATCGCACAGGAGCTGAAAGAAGCCGGAAACAGGGTCGTCGGTGTCATCGGCGCCCGGAACGAAAGCCTGCTCATCCTTGAAGACGAGCTGCGCGCCGCCTGCGACGAGCTCGTCGTCTGCACCGACGACGGAAGCCGGGGCTTCCACGGCTTTCCTGCCGACATCCTCAAGCAGCGGCTCGAGGGGGACGCACCCGATGCCGTCTGGATCATCGGCCCGGCCAACATGATGAAGATCACCTCCGGCGCTACAAAACCCTACGGCGTCAAAACGTTTGTCAGCCTCAACCCCATCATGGTCGACGGCACCGGGATGTGCGGTTCATGCCGCGTCACGGTGGGGGGCGAGACGAAATTCGCCTGCGTGGACGGCCCAGAATTCGACGCGCATCTGGTTGATTTCGACGAGCTGATGCAGCGGCAGCGTATCTACACGGCGCAGGAGAAGGAGGCCATGGAGCGCTACCATGAACACACCTGCCGGTGCGCGGAGGGGGAAGTGCGTAATGAGTAAGCGCCCCGCGCAGGAGAGGATCCGGGATTTTGGCGAGGTGGATCTGGGGCTTTCCGCCGAAGAGGCGGTCGCCGAGGCATCCCGGTGCCTGCAGTGCAAAAAACCAAAATGCGTCGAGGGGTGCCCGGTCACTATCGATATCCCGCAATTTCTCGAGCAGATTGCGGCGGGTGATTTCCGCGAGGCGGCCCGCACCATCAAACAGGAGAATATGCTGCCGGCGATATGCGGCCGCGTCTGTCCACAGGAGACACAGTGCGAAGGGGTGTGCATCCTCGGCGTCAAGGACAGGCCCATCTCCATCGGCTCCCTCGAGCGGTTTGTGGCCGACTGGGAGTATGACCACGGCGTCGAGCTGCCCGCGGTGGCTCCGTCCACGGGAAAACGGGTGGCGGTCGTCGGATCGGGCCCTGCAGGGCTTACCGCTGCGGCAGAGCTCGCCCGGGCGGGGCATTCGGTCACCATCTTCGAATCATTGCACGAGGCGGGAGGCGTGCTCACCTACGGGATCCCGTCGTTCCGCCTCCCCAAGGACGTCGTGGCACGCGAGATCGAGCAGGTGCTCGCCCTCGGCGTCGACCTGAAACTCAACCACCTCGTGGGCAGGAGCGTGCACGTCGACGAGCTGCTTGCGTTCGATGCCGTGGTGCTGTGCACGGGGGCGGGACTGCCCTACTTTATGGGGATCGAGGGCGAAAACCTCAATGGGGTCTACTCGGCCAACGAATACCTGACCCGCGTCAACCTGATGCACGCTGACCGGTTCCCCGACTTCGATACCCCCGTCGTTCGGGCGAGCCGTGTCGCCGTGGTGGGCGCAGGAAACGTGGCGATGGACGCCGCCCGCGTCGCCCGAAGGCTTGGAGCAAAGGTCTTTCTGGTGTACCGGCGGCGCGAGGAGGATTTCCCCGCACGGGCCGCGGAGATCGAGAACGCGAAGGAGGAAGGGATCGAATTCGTGACCTGTGCCAACCCGGTGATGATCCTCGGCGGGCCGACGGTGACCGGTATCGAGTGCGTCCGCATGGAGATGTGCGAGCCGGACCGGAGCGGAAGGCCGAAGCCGCGTCCCATCGAGGGGAGCTCCTTTGCCCTCGACGTGGACGTCGTCATCGAGGCCATCGGGCAGGGGCCAAACCCCCTCCTCCTCCACCTCATCCCCGGTCTTGCGATCGGTGAAAGGGGCAATGTAGAGGTGGATGATGAGGGACGGACATCGCTTGCGCGCGTCTATGCGGCCGGCGATGTCGCCACCGGCGCCGCAACCGTGATATGGGCGATGGGGGCGGCAAAACAGGCAGCGCAGCGGGCTGCCCGGGCGATCGAGAAGATGCTTGAAGAATCATGAGCAAAGATGTGTCATTCATACGGGAGCGGGAGCAGGTGCTCCTGCTTGCAGGGGTCGAGGGGAGGGAAATCCTGGATATCGGCGCGGGGCCGCTGGCGCGGATCGCCGTCTCGCGCCATGACTGCTTTGTCACCTCCGTCGACACCTCGAAAGAAGCACTGGAGCAAGCCGAACAGGACGCCGTGGAGCACGGGGTGGCGGAAAAGATCAGCTTCGAACAGGAAGACGCCGCGGATCTCTCCTATGGCGACGAAACGTTCGACATCGGGATCTGCTTCTGCGCGCTCCACCACATCCCCGAAGATCTGCGGGAAGCGGTGGTGCGCGAGCTCTTCAGGGTGGTGTATGAACGGATGGTCATCGCCGAGTTCACCCCGGAGGGATTCGGGGAGTTTCACGCCGATTCATCGCACGCCCCTGTCGATCTCGCATGGCTCGAGGCGGTTCTTGCGGGGCTCGGCGAGGTTTCCGTCCACCCGCTCGGCACGATCAACGCCTACGTCATCAGGAAACGCTAGGCTCTTTCTTTTTCAGGCGAAAAAATTCATCCCGAAGAGCCAACCCGCATACACCAGCTGGATGGTGAATGCGGTGGCGCAGACCACGGTGCCGTACAGCGGGGTCGGCATGATCGCATTCAACCGGTCCGAAATCAGCACGAATCCCCAGAGGAGCGCCATTTTTGGGATGATCAGGAGCAGGAGGTAGAGCGCGGGCGTACCGGTAAAGGGTGCGAAGAGGGGGTTGAGTTCGCAAAAATAAGGGGAAAAAAGGGCTCCGAAGAGGGAGATGAGAATATCGAGGCTGAAGAGGGCGATAATCCCCGTAAGAAACACCGACTGCAGGGGCGTGTGCATCCACGAGGGGAATGGGGGGCACGAATATTATATTTATCGGCGAATAAATTAGAGGGGGTCTGCAGTGTGGCGAGGCCTCTGCCGAGGACCCCGGATGCGCCTATCCCGGCGAATACGTGATCTGGATGCCCTGGTTGTCGACCCGAGTGCTGATCGCCGTCTCAAGGCCGATTGACCGGAGGAACGCCACGGTCTCCTCCACGCTTCGTTCGGTGACGACGGCGATGGAGGGGCCGACAGAGCTCATTCCGACGAATTCGAATCCCGCATCCCTGATCTTGCTCATATAATGGTAGATCGCGAAGCTGTGGTGCTCGACCTCCGCTCGCTTTGAACCGCGGAACTCGATCTCCCACACGATATCCCCGATCGTTGTGAGGTCGCCGCGTTCGAGGGCGGGGACCAGATCCATGAGGATGAGGTAGGCCTTGAGCTCGCGGTCGCGGTAATCGAGCGATCTCGCCCGGTTCATGAGGAGATCGAATTCCTTCTCTCCGGCAGACGAGATATCGCTCGGGGGAATCCCAATGATGACGTTTTTCCCCTCGGCAAAGGGCCGCTGCGACACCAGCGTCAGTTCATCGCCCATCACGGCCATCCCCCCGTAGGTGGCGACCGCGGGGCCCACCCCCGTCTCGAAACCCGGCGTGATCCGGCCGTCGAGCGTCTCTTCCACGTAGTTGTTTCCGATAAGAAGCCTGAGCTGCTGGTCTGTCAGGGGCGATCCGAGGGCGGCATTCATTGCCTGCGCAACCGCCACGAGGACGGTGCTGGTCGACCCGAGGCCGACATGCTGGTGTTCGTGGTCCCTCGCCTTTATCCGGAATCCACCCTCGTATCCGACGGTCTGCCTGAACACCTCCACAAAGTGGCGGAGAATGGGTTCACGGGCATAGTCGATCTCAAACCCGGTGGGAGTGCATTCGACCTCCGCGGTGCAGTATATCTGGATGGCAAACCCGATCCCGCCACCGCCGGGCCGGTCAGGGGCAAAACGGTTCATATCCAGGACGCTCAGGTGGATCCTGGCGGGGGCGGACGTCATCACGGTCCCGGGGAACGGGATGAGATCATAGGTGTCCTCGAATCCCAGTGTCTTGATGCATTCACCGGGATGGAACGGGTGGAAATCGTACTCCACCAGATCCAGGTCCCCTCCCCTGATTTTCATTTTCGGCATGATTATCAATTCCGCAGACTGTGTCAGTGTGTACGGTCGAAGAAGATATTCTTACCTGATGCCTTGAGCGGGACGGCGTAGGCGACGGTGCAGTCCTCAAGCCACCCGAGCATCAGCGCCCCCACTCCCCCGGAATACATGATCCGGTTGTCAACGTTGTGGATGCTGGCCGTCTTTACCGCTGAACCGAGCGCAATTCCGATATCGGCCATGCGTATCACGCAGTTCGGTCCGGAAAAAGGGGTGCCGTGTCCAGGCGAGGTCCGCGGGGCTGCGATCATCTCCTCGCAGGTGGCATAGCCGCACCCTCCGCAGTCCAGCGCCGTGTGAACCCGCCCATTTGCCCCGATGAGCAGGCAGGCGTCGCTGTCCTCGATATTGCCGGCGTCCCGGAGGAAAAATGAGAATCCGCGTTCCTTCCCGAATGCCCGCATCGCCCGGGCGA
>DSDF01000015.1 GCA_011048835.1 Methanoculleus sp.
ACGGATTAAGAGTCCGTCGCTCTTCCTGACTAAGCTACAGGCCCCGAATGGCCTAATACCATGGTTGATATTTGGAAATAAACATTTTGGATTGCTTTAATAATATGAAAGATACTACCTCTGTACGCATGGCAGATTCGCCGCCGGCAGGGCCTCCGGATAGAATAAAATATCTCATTCTCGGTTGCGGGAGCATCGGGTACAACGTCATTGACGCCCTGGCGAAGGAAACCAACCAGATCATCGTTATCGACCACGACGAAAAACGGGTCGAGGACCTGCGCGATCAGAAATACGATGCTATCGTGCGGGAGATGGAGCACCCGAAAGTCTTCGAGGGGATTCCCGTCCCCGAAGTGGTGTTCGTCCTGAGCAACCAGAAGGACGCGAACCTCGCTGCCGTCAAGCGCGCCGCGGAACGGTATCCCGGATCCTACATCATCGCCCGCGCCGTGGACCCCATGAGCGTGAACCTGCTCGAACAGGCCGGCGCCGACATCGTCATCTACCCCCAGGAAGTCGTCGCCCGGAGCGCCATCCACAATATCCGCAAACTCCATTCATCGCGGCAGGCGCGGCGGCTCCATACGATGCTCGGAGAGTGGGAGGGCACGCTGGGCATCGTCACCCACACCAACCCTGACCCCGATTCCATCTCCAGCGCCATGGCGCTGTGCGCCATCGCCCGAGAGGCGAGCGAGGGGAAGCTCGCCTGCCGCATCTTTTTCGACGGCAACATCGGCCACCAGGAGAACCGGGCCTTCGTCAACCTCTTCGACATCAAGATGGAACGGATCACGCCCGACGCGCTCGGCCAGTGCGATTACCTCGCACTCGTGGACTCCTCCATCCCGGGTACGAACAACGGGCTCGAGAAGGGCGTGCCGGTCAACATCATCATCGATCACCACCGGAACGGCGAAATGTCCCCGAACGCCGACTTCGTGGATATCCGCCCGGGGGTGGGGGCCACGGCGAGCATCCTCACCCAGTACCTGCAGGAGCTCAACCTTCCCGTCGACACGGCGGTGGCAACCGCCCTCCTCTACGGCATCAAGGCCGACACCCGCGACTTCTCCCGCAACACCACGCCCCAGGACCTCAACTACGCCGCCTTCCTCCTGCCCCTCACCGATGCTGAGCTCCTGGGCCGGATCACCTCCCCGTCCATCTCCCAGGAGACCATCGACGTGCTGGGCAACGCCATCCGCAACCGGAAAATCCGGAGCGGCTACCTCTTCTCGAACGTCGGCTATATCAGGAACCGCGACGCCGTGCCGCAGGCCGCCGACCTGCTCATCAACCTGGAGGGGGTGAACACGGCGGTGGTCTACGGCATCGGCGACCACCGGATCACCATCTCCGCCCGGAACCGGGACATCAGGCTGCACATCGGCAACGTGATGGCGGAGGCGTTCGGGGAGATCGGCGATGCGGGCGGGCACGCCACCATGGCGGCGGCGGTGATCCCGCTCACCTACTTCTCCATGGTGCGGAACAAGGACGAACTCCTCTCCCTGGTCATCGAGCCGATCCTGCACAGGTTCATGGAAATCGTCGGGCTTGAAGACGAGGAGAATAATGAAGTTTGAAGACTGGGAACCGCTCTATACCGAAATCCTCGACTATTTTGCGTTCGACCGCGAAGGCGACGAACGGGCTGCGGCGGAGCTTGCCCGTCTCGCCCCCCGCGACGATCTGCCGGTGCTCGAGGCCTGCTGCCGGGGCGCCGACGTAACCGTGTGCGGCAACGCCCCCGGCCTGAAGCACGACCTCGACCTCGTGCACGGCACGGTGTTTGCTGCCGATGCGGCCGCGGACGTGCTCGTCTCGCGCGGCATCCGGCCGGACGCGGTCTTCACCGACCTCGACGGCGCCACCGACAGCTTTCCGGCGATGAACCGGGAGGGCACCGTCATGGTGGTGCACGCGCACGGCGACAACATCCCCCTCCTGCGCCTCTGGGTGCCGCAGTTCGAGGGCCCGCTGGTGGCCACCACCCAGGCCCGGCCCCTCCCGGGGGTCCACAACTTCGGGGGGTTTTCCGACGGCGACCGGGCGGTCTTCGCCGCCGACGCCCTCGGCGCGGCCTCGGTCACCCTGGTGGGCTTCGACCTCGACGACGCGGCGGTCGACCCGGTCAAGCGGGGCAAACTCGCCTGGGCCCGCACCCTGCTGGGCATCATCGGCTATGAGATCTGAGGCATACATCCTCGACGGCTACGTCGACGAGCCCGCCTGCTTCGGGGTCCCTCCCTACATTTCGCCCTACGTGCGCTACGTCGCCGGGGTGCTCGGGGAGCGGGGGTTCTCCGTGGAGTACTGCACCGTCGACCAGGTGCGCGACGATCCGGCGTGGTTCGCCCGGCTCGACGGCGCCGCCCTCGTGGTGATGATCGCCGGGATGACAGTGCCCGGCAGGTACCTGGGCGGGGCGCCCCCCACCCTCGCCGAGATACGCCAGATCGCAACCCTGCTCCGCCGCCCGCAGCTGCTGGTCGGCGGGCCGATCACCTTCGGCTACGCCGCAGGGGGCGGATCGGTTGCGGCCAGGCAGGCCTTTTCGGGTTTCGACGCCGTGCTGTCGGGCGAGATCGCCGCCGCTCTCGCCGCCTTCCTCGATGGGGGCGAGCCCGCGGGATCGCTCGACTACGCGGCCCTCGACCGCTGGAGTGTCGCCGGTGCCGGCATCATCGGCCGGCACCCCTCCTATCCCCACGTGATGTGCGAGCTGGAGACGGCGCGGGGCTGCTCCCGGGCGGTGGTGGGAGGATGTGCGTTCTGCACCGAACCCCTCTACGGCCTGCCTCGCTACCGGGAGCCTGCCGGCGTGATCGCCGAGGTGGCCGCCCTCGCCGCCCACGGGGCCCTTCATTTCCGCCTGGGCAGGCAGCCCGACCTGCTCGCCTACGGGGCGGGCGGAGGGGAGTTTCCCCGTCCCCGGCCCGACCTGCTGGAGCGGCTGTTTGCCGGCATCCGGGACGCGGCGCCCGACCTCGCAACCCTGCACATCGACAACATCAACCCGGGCACCATCGCCCACCACGAGGAGGCGGCACGGCAGGCCCTCTGCGTCATCCGGGACCACCACACCCCCGGCGACGTGGCGGCCTTCGGGATGGAGACCGCCGACCCCGCGGTGATCGTGGCCAACAACCTCAAAGCCTCCCCCGCGCAGGTGATGCGGGCCATCGAGATCGTCAACGAGGTGGGGGCCCGGCGCCGCGAGGGGGTGCCCGACCTCCTCCCGGGGCTCAACTTCATCGCCGGCCTCGCCGGGGAGACGGAGGCGACGTTCGCCCTCAACGAGGCGTTTTTAGCGGAGGTGCTCGACCGCGGCCTCCTGGTGCGGCGGGTCAATATCCGGCAGCTGATGCCCTTCGAGGGCACCCCTGCGTTCGCCGCCAACACCCTGGGCCGCCACGCGGCGGCGTTCGCCCGCTTCAAGGAGCATGTGCGCAAAAACTTCGACCTGCCCATGCTCACACGCCTCTTTCCGGCGGGCACGGTGCTCCGGCGGGTGGTCATCGAGCAGGAGGGGGCGCTCTCCTTCGGGCGCCAGATGGGCTCCTACCCCATCCTGGTGGGCATCCCCCTGCGCGTGGCGTGCGGGGAGGTCATCGATGCCGTGGTGGTCGACTGGGGCATGCGCTCGGTCACCGCGCTGCCCTGCCCCGTGGACATCAACCACCTGCCCGTCGCGGCGCTGCGCTGGATCCCCGGGGTGGGCAAAGCGCGCAGTGCCGCCATTGCCGCCCCCCGCCCCTTCGCGAGCGTCGCGCAGTTCCGCGAGGCGGCGGGCGCCACCCCGATCGACGGGGTGCTGGCCTTCAAACCTCTTTGAGCTCCATCACCCGCAGGATGTCCGTCCGCGTGACGATGCCCACCAGCTCCTCCCCCTCCACGATGGGGACCCGGCCGATGTTTTTCGCCGACATGATCTGCAGCGCCTCGATGAGCGGGGAGCGGGGCTGGAGGGTGATGGGTCCTTTCGTCATGATATCGCCCACCCGGAGTGCCTCCCGGTCCGGCTCCGGCACCGAGTGCACGTCGGAGAGCGTCACCATGCCGACGAGCCGGTTGTGTTCCATGACCGGGAAGCCCAGGTGATGGGTGGAATACATCATCTCGATGGCGTCCTGGACGGGGAGGTCGGGGGGCACCGTCACGACGGGTGCGCTCATGGCGTCGGCGACGGTGACGTCCTGGAGGAGGATGTTGTAGCGCAGCATCGTGGACTCCGAATTCGCCCCGATGTAGATGAAGAAGGCGATGATGATCAGGATGGGATTGAAGAGGAAGAACCCGACGATCCCGAAGAAGACCGCGAACGCCTTGCCGAAATCGGCGGCGATCTTGGTGGCCCGGTTGAGGGGCATCCGTGTCGCCAGCCATGCGCGCAGCACCCTCCCGCCGTCCATGGGGAACGCGGGGAGCAGGTTGAAGACGAAGAGGATGATGTTGAGCAGGCCCAGGTAGCCGAAGACGAAGAAGACCAGGCCGGCGAGGGGGGGATCGGTGATGAAGGCGATGCCGACCACGCCGATGACGCTGCAGACGATGCCGATGGCCAGGCTGGTGAGGGGGCCGGCGAGCGCCATGGGCAGCTCCACCCGGGGGTCGGGGATGCCCTCGTCCATGGACGCCACCCCGCCGAGGATGAGCAGGGTGATGCTGCGGATCTTGATCCCCTTCGCGCGGGCGACGAGGGAATGGGCGAGTTCGTGAACAAAGACTCCCAGGAAGAGGCCCAGGGCGACGACGGTGCCCAGGATGTAGGGCATGTACCCCATGGTGATATAGGCCATATAGGACGGGTCGGAGACCAGATCGATGCCGTATGCGCCCGCGATGAGCCCGGCGGTGATCTCGATCTGGCTGCCGATAATCCACGCGAAGAGGGGAATGACCAGGAGAAACGTCCAGTGGAGGCGTACGGGGATATCGAAAATGGTTCCTATCTGCAGGGAGCCTTCCATGAGGGAATGATTATTTTTTTACCTTTTAAGTGTATACCTTCAAAAGATTACGATGAAAACTCAGATTACCGACCTTTTCGGTATGCAGGTCTACACTGACAAGGCAGTGCTGGTGGGGGAGATAGACGACGTGGTGGTGGACGTCGACGGCAAAAAGATCGATTCGCTCGCGGTGAGCAATATCAATCCCGAACTGATGGACCTCAAGGGATTCAAGGGCCTTCGCATTCCCTACCGGATCATCATTGCGATCGGCGATATCATCATCATACGCCACCTTACGGGTGCGTTCGGCAGGATGAAACAGGAGTAGGGGGCCAGGATCCTGGTTCTCGTTGTGCGGTAGGTTCATGGGGAACATACTTTTTTAACGGCATGCGCATGCAGCAACGGGAACTCTTCAGCTCGCTTGCCATGGTCCCGCCGGTCATGGTGAGGTGCGACGGGCGCGCGTTTTCCCGCCTCTCCCGCAGTTTGGGCCTCGAAAAACCCTTCGACCGCAGGTTGTGCGAGGCGATGTGCGATGTCTGCCGCGCGCTCCTCCGGGAGAGCGGGCTCGCACCGGTCTTCGCGTACACGTTCTCCGACGAAATCAGCCTCTATTTTTCGGATCTCCCGTTCGGGGGACGGGTGGAGAAGATCGATTCGGTCTGCGCGAGTTATGCGGCGAGCGCGCTCACCCTCGCCCTCGGGTGCCGCCGGCCGCTGGCGTTCGACGCCAGGGTGATCGCCATGACCCCCGATGCGGTCGCCGGCTACCTGGCATGGCGCCAGCAGGAGGCCTGGCGCAACCACATCAACGCCTACTGCCAGCAGGCGCTGATCGACGAGGGGATGAGCGCACGGGAGGCGGCCGCGGCGCTGAAAGGCAAACCCTCGGCCGACCTCCACGAGCTGATGTTTTCCCGGGGGGTCAACCTCGCCCACACGCCCGCATGGCAGCGGCGCGGGGTGCTCGTCGCCCGGGAGACGGTGGAAAAACAGGGGTACAACCCGGTCACCGGCGAAGCGGTGGAGGTGGAGCGGACCGTCGTCCGGGCACTCCACGACCTCCCCCTCTTTTCCGGGCCCGAAGGGGAGGCGCTGGTCCGCTCACTGGTCAGGGGCGAGCAGCGACGGCCATCACCATGGTGATGCCCTCCACGTCCCATGTTTTTTCAAGGTCCGCGGTGCCGCCGGGTGCCCCGCCGGCGGTGCGCAGGGAGAGGGAGGAGGCCCTGACCTCCTGCATGATGAAGTCCTGCCACTCGCCGGCGAGCAGGCCCGCGACACGGGCATCATCGACGCAGACGTCCGCGGTGATAAAGTCCTCGACGCGCAGGTCGAGCTGGCGGCGCATCTCCTGCAGCCTGCGGATCACTTCCCGGGCGTAGCCCTCCGCCTCGAGGTCGTCGTCGAGGGCCACGTCCACGTAGACGGTGGCGGTGCCGTCCATGGGGGCGGCGAACACATCTGCCGGGAGCTGTTCCTCGAAGGTGACGTGGGCGGCGGTGATGGTATAGACGGCATCGCCCTCGCCGACCGTCGCCTCGCCGTGCTCCTCGAGGGCGGCTTTCAAGCGGTTGCCGTCCGCCTGCTCGATGAGCGCCCTGACCGCCGGCCCCTCTTTGCCGAAGGACGGCCCGATGCCCCGCATCACCGGCTCGGCGCGCCAGCCGATGCGCTCCCAGCGGCCCCGCACCACCTCGACGCGGCGGCTGTTGGCCCGGGCCTCGCACAGGCCGCGCAGCTCCTCGATGGCGCCGGCAACCCCGTCGTCCCCCGTGACCACCACGGTCCGGGCGACCGGCCAGCGCAGTTTGCGCCGTCCCGCCTGGCGCGCGGTGGCCGCCGCATCGTCGAAGGCGCGCACGGTATCCATCGCCCGCTCGAGCGCACGGTCGATGAGGCACCCGTCGCCGGCGGTCCAGTCGAGCATATGCACGCTCGCCGGGTCGGCACCGGTGCGCAGGTTGCGGTAGATGGCTTCGGTGATGTGGGGGGCAAACGGCGCCAGCAGCTGCACCAGCCTGCGCATGACATAGTACATGGTCTCGTAGGCGCTGGTCTTCTCCGGGGCGTCCTCCTCCAGCCACATCCGGGGGCGGACCAGCTGCACGTACCAGCGGGAGATGTCCTCGAGGATGCAGGTGATAAGCCCCCTCGTCGCCCGGTGGAGCTGGTACTCCTGCAAATCCTTCTCGACGGTTGCGGCGAGGCTGCTGATCCGGGAGAGGATCCAGCGGTCCTCGACAGGCATCGATGCATGGTTGGCGAGCACGTACCCCGCCTCCCACTTCCCGTCCTCGCCGCATGCGGGGACGAACCCGTCCAGGATCATGTAGGGGAGGGGGAAGCGGTAGACGTTCCAGAGGATGTTGACCGCCCGGTTGACCGTGGAGACGCTCTCCCAGTTGAACTTGAGGTCGTCCCAGGGGGCGTTCGCCGAGAGCAGGTAGAGGCGGAGCACGTCCACCCCGAACTTCGCAACGACCTCCTCCGGCGAGACCACGTTGCCGAAGCTCTTGCTCATCTTGCGCCCCTCGGCGTCGAGGGCGAACCCGTGCATCAGTACACTTTTATAGGGGGCGCAATCGAAGGCGATGGTGGAGGCGCCGAGCTGGGAATAGAACCAGCCCCGTGTCTGGTCCTGCCCTTCGGTGATGAAGTCGGCGGGCCAGAGCGCTTCGAACTCCTCGCGCCGCCGGGGGAATCCGACGGTGGCCCACGAGGCGTTGGCGGAATCGAACCAGACGTCGAAGATGTCCTCCACCCGGCGCATGGTGCCGCCGCAGGCGCAGAGGACGGTGATCTCGTCCACGTAGGGGCGGTGCGGGTCCTCGAGGACGGCGCCGCTCGCCTCTTCGAGCTCGGCGATGGTGCCGAAGACCCGGCGGGCGTCACAGGCATCGCACACCCAGACCGGAATGGGGGTGCCCCAGTAGCGCTGCCGGGAGATGCACCAGTCCCGTGCGTCGGCCACGAAGTCGTGGAACCGCGCGGACCCCGCCCACTCGGGGTACCACGCCACCCGGGCGATTTCGCTGAGCATATCTTCCTTGATTTCAGGGATGGCGATGAACCACTGCTCGGTGGCCCGGTAGATGATGGGCATCTTGCAGCGCCAGCAGTGGCCGTAGCGGTGGACGATAGTCTCCTGTGCGAGGAGGTATCCGCCCAGCGCCTCGAGCACCTCCTCGTTGGCGTCCCGCACGGCAAGCCCCTCGAAGATCCCCGCCTCTGCCGTAAACCGGCCGTCCCCGCCGACCGGGCAGAAGACCTCCAGCCCCTCGGCGGTGCCCAGCAGGAAGTCGTCCCACCCGTGGCCCGGGGCGATGTGCACCATCCCGGTGTTCTCCAGCTCCACGAACCCGGCGGCCACCACGCGGTGGGCGATCTCCTTCTGGGCGGGGACGGCAGCGGCGAGGGGGGACTCGTAGGGCATCCCCACGAGGTCGCTGCCCCGGTGCGTCTCGAGCACGGTGTAGTCCTGGTAGCGACCTTTTCGCAGCACGCTCTCCACCAGATCCTCGGCGATCCAGAGGACCTCCTCGGCGCCGTCCCGGACCGCCTTCACCCGGGCGTAGGTGAAGGTCTCGTCCACCGCCACGCCGACGTTGGCGGGGAGCGTCCAGGGGGTGGTGGTCCAGATGACCAGGAACTCACCGTCGCGGCCGCTGATGGGGAACTTGACGAAGATTGAGGGATCCGCTTCGTCCCAGTACTCCACCTCCGAGTCGGCGATGGCGGTCTCGCAGCGGGGGCACCAGTTCACCACCCGGTGGCCGCGCTCTAACAGGCCCTTCTCCTCGGCCCGCTGGAGCACCCACCATGCGGACTCGATGAACTCCTCGGAGACGGTCTGGTAGGGGTCATCGAAATCCAGCCAGACGCCGAGCTGCCGGAACTGCTCGCTCATGATGTCCTTGTGGTCGAGGGCGAATGTCTTGCAGCGCTCAACGAATTCGGCAATCCCGTAGTCTTCGATGTCCTTTTTGGAGGTAAACCCCAGCTCGTGCTCCACCCGCACCTCGATGGGCAGGCCGTGCATGTCGTAGCCGGCGCGGTCGACGACATCGAAGCCCCGCATCCGCTCCCGGCGCAGGACGGCATCCTTGATGATCTTGTTCCACGCGGTGCCCAGGTGGATATGGCCCGTGGTATAGGGCGGCCCGTCGACGAAAAAGAACCTCTTCCCTCCCTCCCGGAGTGCCTTCACCTGCCGGTAGACATCCTCGCCGTCCCAGTACTGTCTGACCTCGGCTTCGACGTCCTGTGCGCTATAGCTGCTGGCGGCCTCTTTCACCTTGATCCCTCAAATCGTACCATAAAATTGGGCGTGTGGAATGGTTAAGTATTTGCGGGCGTCCTGCAGGGGCGTGCCCCCACCCGGCACTGGTGCGGCGCCGCCCTTCCCCCGGCGGCCCCCTCGCCGGGAATAGTTTTTATATATGCAAAAAGATAAAAACGAAAGCCCCTCCGATCGGTGAGCGCCCGGCACAGGGGCGTGCAGGGAGGGTGGTGAATGCGATGACGGGGCCATCGCCGCTGGTGCGGCTGCAGGTGCATCTTCTTTCCCTTGCCGCCGGGGTGGGTTTTGGGCTCGGGCTCTGCGCCGGCGGGTGGTGCGGGACGGCGGGGGCGGGCGCGGTCACCGTGGCCACGACGTTTTTTGTCGATTACCTGCTGCTCTCCCGCCTGTATGCGGCGCACCTCCCCGCCGGCCACGGCGCATGAACAGCCGGCGATGCCGGCCGGGACCGACCGGCAGCCATATGCCCGGCCGGCGAGCACCATGGACACATGCAGATCGCGGTGATCGGGGCGGTGGAGTGCACGGCCGAAGAAGCGGCGGCTGCCGAGACCATCGGG
>DSDF01000053.1 GCA_011048835.1 Methanoculleus sp.
CTCGTTGACGGGCGAGCGGTGGTAGGGAGCGACTCCCGCCACTTTTCCGTCCTTGACCACGAGGTTGAATGTGCATCCCGTCCCGCAGTAGGGACAGGTTGTCTGTACGTACTTCATGTCCATAATCTAACCTCGAACAAAAGATGTTCACTTGGTTCAATTATTTAAATGAATCCAATCAACGGGAGCGTATAGGGTGATCATTGGTGGAAAACGGGATAATTTTGGATTTTATGGTTGGCGAAGAAGAGGCGGGAACATATAAACGTATTTGACATTATTTGTTTGTTAAAATGGTTCTAACATCTCCTGCGACCCCGCGTTCGACGCGGTGCGGGGGTGCCCGTCTGTTCGCCCGTGCGGGGCCGTGCGTGCATCCGCCGATCCAAATTGCATTCATCGTGCCCTTTTACATGATAGAATGGCAATGTACTCTTGATTGATGAAGTCTATCATGGGGAGGTGAAACGCGGTCTTGCCACGTGTTCGGGTGCCGTCCATGCTTTCCGATCTCGTGTACGGCGCGATGGTGTCGCTGGACGGCGCCACGTATAGGGACCTTGAAGCATGCCCGTATTGCGGAGGGGAGGTGAAAGCGCATGATATCCGGAGGAAACGCTTTGCCACGGTGAGAGACGATCGGCAGCAGAGAACAATATTCGTATTCGTGCAGCGGTACCATTGCACCGCTTGCGGGCGACTGTGCTATGCGGAGTCGCCGTTCTATCCGAAGACCCGCCTCGGTGCGCCGATCATTGATTTCTGTGTGGTGAATGCCCGTCTTTTCCCCTATCACCATGTCAGCAAACTGCTCGAGCGCATGCACATTCTGCTGGATCACGGCAGCGTGCGGAATTACGCGAAAAAGAATTACGGGGACGTCCCGTTCCTGGACATGTATGGGGTGAGAATCCCCCTATCCCTTCTCTCCCTCATCGAATCCGCGTTCAGCACCGGCAAGGAGGCTCCCGTCGTACGGGCAATACCGTTCGGCTCCGGTCGTCTCCCACCCGCAGACCGGGCACTTCTTTCGCTGTTTGGGGGGCTTGAAGAGGGGGATAAACGGTATAAACAGGAAAAAAAAGAAAAAGGGGAACCCCGCGAGAAAGGCCAGCAGTGAGACGAGAAGGGATCCTGCAAGCAGGATCAGGGACAGCGCCCAGCGTTTCGTAATGCCACCTCCCGTACGGCAAATGCCGGGAATGCATCGCTCCATATTCCGAGTTCCTCTCCGAGATCTGTTCCGCCCACGGCCTTCGCGATCACGGGTGATCCGATCCCGGCGGTGAGTATCGACGTTGCTCCTCGCGCCTTCGCAACGCGCACGACCTGTGATGCAATCTGGCTTTTCTGTGCATCCCAGACCTGGCGGGCGATATCGAGCGCGGCATCCCGCCCGATCTCGTGCAGATCCGCACAGACCATGCGTGCGAGGCGCTGGAGCGAGGCGTCCACGCTGCTTCCCCCGTTGTCGGGCGTCGGTACCGTATACCGGTCTTCGGTGATATGCCCGAGCGCCCGGTGGACGTCGGCAGCGATTGCAAAGCGTTCGCTGCTTACCAGCGTCTCGGTCCCCTCGACGACCAGGCTCCGGACGAGGGAGGCTACCGGCGTCCTGAGGAGTCCCGAATAGACGAGATAGCCTGTCTGAAGGCGCCTGAGATCGGACATTCCCCTGAGGTGGTCGAAGTCCGTGAGCGGGATGATGTCCGTCGTGGTGCTGCCCATGTCCACAAGGACCGCATCGGGGTGGCGCGTTCGGAGGAAATCGGCCGAAACGAGCCAGTTGGCGGCTGACAACTGTGGCATGGCGTGGGTGTGGAATGCGCCGTCCATGCCGTAGAAGAGCGCCTGCGGAAAGATCGCCCGGACGGCCCCGACGATAAACGCGATTCCCGCTTCTTTTGATGCAAAGCTGTCTGCCTGCTCGCCGCTCATCACCACGGCTGCAGGCTGCCCCGCATAGGGCGCGAAGATATCGGAGAGCGGGGCATGTTCCCAGAGCGGGCAGTAGTGAATATGCACGGCGTCCTCGATGGCGATCTTCACGTTCGCCCCGCCCACGTCGATGCCGATCACGAGGGGATCACCTTCCCATGGGTGTCGAAGGCCACGTGGCCGGAGAGGGCGACGCGATCGGGGAGGATGCCGTAGGACGCGTCCACGAGCAGGGCAGCGATCTCCTCCTCCATCACCGAGGCGATCCCCACAAGGCTCGAAGTGATGCGCGGGTTGACATCCACCACGTAGACCCGGTCGCCGACCACCACGTCCACTCCCGCGTATCCCTGGCAGCCGAGAACCGTCGCCGCCCGCGTGGCGACATCGATGATCTCGGCGGATCGCGGGTGATCCACCGGGGTCTCTCCGCCCCTGTAGCAGAACCGCCCCTCGACAATCTCGATATCCTGGCTGTTGAGCGAGAGGACGAGAGGTGGCGTGCCCGAATAGTAGAGGCATGCCTCGCCCACCACGCGACTCCCGATAAGGCTCACGCTCAGGTGCTCGCCCTCGATGAACTGCTGCCCGAATTCACCCGGCGAGGGCTCCTCGTCCGTAAGCCGCATGTTCTGGGTGCCGCACCCGCACACCTCCTTGATCACGCGCCTGCCCTCAGTCGCCGCATCCGGCACTGCGATGCCGTGTGCGGAAAGGATTGCTGCGGTACGCTGTTTGTTCGCGCATACGGCCACACTCATGCTCCCGCACCCGATATTATGGGTCCGTTCCTCGATAATCCTCGTGAACCGTGCCAGCAGGTGGTCCGGTGCGATGACGAGGCCCACATCGCATGCCGGCGCGAGATTGCGCAGCTCCTCCCCGAAGTCGCCCTCCCGCGGCGAGACCGTCTCATACCCGCATCGTTTGAAGCTCTCCGCAAGAACCCTGAGCATCGCCTCCCCTTCCGGCGCCAGCACCGGGTCGTGAAAGACCGAATATTCTGCAAGCAGTGCCTTCATTGCTCATGAGGTTTCTTTGCAGAATTCATCAGTCTGACGATCGATGAATTCTTTTTTCTGCACACCGATCTATCTGAGGGAACAATGGCACCGAAAATACTCCTGACCAATGACGACGGGATTACCTCGGCGGGGCTCTGGGCGGCATATGATGCCCTTGCGCCGCTCGCCGATGTCACCGTGGTCGCCCCCTCCGCGCAGCAGAGTGCGGTGGGAAGGTCGATTTCCATATTCGAGCCCATCAGGGCACAGAAGGTCATGATGCATGGGGTCGAGGCCTACTCGGTCGGCGGGAAGCCGACGGATTCGGTCATCATCGGGCTCTATGCGTTGAAGCTCAATCCCGACCTCGTGGTGAGCGGCATCAATATCGGGGAAAACCTCTCGTACGAGTCCATTATGACCTCCGGAACCGTCGGTGCGGCGCTCGAAGGGGCCAACCAGGGAACGCCGGGGATCGCGTTTTCCCTGCAGGTCGAGGATCAGGGCGACAAATTTGCAGATCCCCAGTTCTCCGAATATGATTTCAGCGAGGCCGGATCCATTGTCAGGGATGTCTGTGCGAAGGTGATCGAGCGGGGCTTTCCCGATCATGTGGACGTGATCAACGTAAATATCCCCTCGAAGGTGAACGGCGGCTACGAGATAACCCGTCTCGCTGAAAAGCTCTTCCACACGGGGGTGGAAATGCGGCTGGACCCCCGGGGAAGGCCGTATTACTGGATTGACGGCCCGCTCTACGGAGATGCCGGGGAGGGTACAGACGTGCACTCGGTGCGGCAGGGCAACATTTCTGTCACTCCCATCACGCTGGACTGCACGGCGTTTCGCGGGAGCGGGATCCTCAGGGATCTCTTCAACTGACCCCCCCCTGCCGTCCCGTTCAGGTTCCTCCCGCAAGAGGATGCAAACCTATTTGTACGGTCGTGAAAATGTTCACCGCATATGGCAATCCGGCGAAGACTGAATGCCGCCGTTGATCTCCTGAGCCTGCTCTCATTCGTCCCCGTTGCGGTATCGGGAGGGATCCTTTTTTTCGTTTTCTCGAATGGCGGTTTTCAGGGCGGGAGAAATCCTCTCTATCAGGATGCATTCCTCGGGCTTTCGAGGAACGACTGGATCGCAGTGCATGATTATGGCGGGATGGCCTTTATCGTGCTCATGGGGGTCCATATTGCGCTGCACTGGCGCTATTTTTGGCATATCAACCGGTACCTCGGGCGCGCGAAGGAACGGGAACCCGGAGGGGCCGAATGACAATACACATAATCGAACAGGGCACAGGAATGAGTGAACGGGTTCGTCCCGTGCAGGGATACGAGGAGGGAATCTAAAATGGCCGAGCAGACACAGGATGGTGGAAAACGCCGTGCCGGACGCTATGCGGCGGACCTGGTCGAGGAAGGAATGATGGTCGGGCTGGGAACCGGATCCACGGTGCTCTATGCGATGGAGCGCCTTGTCGAGCGAATGGACGAAGGCCTCTCGCTCTGCGGAGTCCCGACCTCCTACCAGGCCGAACTGCGGGCACGGGCGTTCGGGATACCCCAGACCAGCCTTGCGGACTGCTGCGAACTGGATATTGCCATCGACGGCGCGGACCAGGTGGACCGGTCGCTGCGGCTCATCAAGGGGCGGGGTGCTGCCCAGACGCGTGAGCGGTGCATCGCAGAGGCGGCGCGCCGCCTGGTGATCGTGGTCGATGAACGAAAACTGATCGGGACGTTTTCAGCCCCGGTCCCGGTGGAAGTTCTTCCCTTTGCCGTACCGCTCGTGGCGAGCAGGCTCACCGGAATGGGAGGATCGCCGGTCATTCGCGAGGGGGTTGCCAAAGACGGCCCGGTGATCACCGACAACGGCAACTGGGTGATCGACTGCACGTTTCCGTCGATCGATGACCCGGAGGCTCTCGAGACGGCAATCAATACACTCCCCGGCGTGCTCAGCTGCGGGCTGTTCTGCGAATTTGCCGGGAAAACGACGGTCGTAATAGGGGGAAAAAAAGGTATCCGCACCCTTCATACCGAGATGTAGTCACGGACTTTGTGGATCAGGTCGAGCTGGGTTTCCACTTCTTTTCGTTTTTCCTTCTCGATGATATCCATGATCTCTTCGATGGGGCGGGAAAGCGTATAGATCTTGACGGGTCGTCCTTTGCTTTCAGCCTTGCTTTCCCTGCTCTCGATCCAGCCGTTTTCTTTCAGGGTGCGCATGGCGATGCTCACTTCGGGCTGGCGGAGGTCGGTGCCGCGCTCGATGTCGCGGGAGGTTGCATCGGTGGTGTTCGCCAGATAAATCAGGACTTTTGCAACATTCCTCTTCAGGCCAATGTCCATGAGAAGCTGCGCAAACTCCTCTTCTCTGGGAGTGAAGTACATTACTTTCTCTGATCTCATCCTTTCACCTGATTGTACAGTATATATTTTTTTCTAAAGTATAAAAGTATTATTATTTGCGACAGGAGCAAATCGGACCAGAATCGGGTCTGGTTAATCGAACACTCCATTATCATTTTCTATTTTGCTCCAGCATATTAAAAAGATTATGAAATTGTGCCGCCGTGATCCCCGCTCACTTCCGGGGCATCCCAATCCACGCGGGCCTTTGATTCATCGCTGCCGCTGCGGTGCACCGCCATTCCATCTCCCGGCACGGGGCTGCAGCCCCTGCATGATGCGCATAACTGCCACGCATCGCGTAGCCGTGAACTCCCGCCATGCTCGTGTTCCCGCCTTTATCAGGGGGGCTTGCGGGACGTCGCCATGGAAAGTGTGCGATGATATATCCGAAATCACCGGAATAGCCAGTATTTATTCATTGTTTACCGGGTCGTGGCCGGATTTCCCGCGAGCGCGGTTCGAAACGCATATATTTATAGCTAAATAGAAAATGCACTATTATAAGAAGGTAAAATATGACCCCGAAGAATGAGACCCGGAGCATGTCCCCCGAAGGATGGCTGAAGACGGGGAATGTCCATTTCCTGTTCGGACGCTATGATCAGGCAATCAAGGCGTACGACCAGGCGATGGGGCTGTACCCGAGCAACGAGGTGGTGAAAGCCAACAAAGCGATTGCCGAGTACAGGCTCAGCCACCCGAAACCGGAAAGCCCTGCACCCGCGGCCGAGCCCGCTCCCGCCGCAGCACCGGCACCCGCCGAAGGGGGATTTTTCAGCAAAGTACGCTCATGGCTCGGGTTCTGACCCGGTGATGCATCCGGCATCCATGCGATCAGGGTAGGCGCACGTACCGGAGGCTGTTTCTACACGCGAGAACGCATGGCCCACGGAAAACAACGTGCAAATCACGTTCCGGGAGTTCTTCAATGCCCCCCGCAATTGTTTCAGGCGCAGCAGTGCCGGTGGCGTTTCTCATCAATGGTGGTGTGCACCGGTGATGGTGGCCCCGAGAGGGTGATGGCGAAAAAAGAGTTACATTAAGCCGAGGTTTGAGAGATCCGCAAGGATCTTCCGTACGGCCTTTTTCGCATCTTCCGGCTTTTTTCCGCCGGTGATGATCAATTTCCCCGATCCGAAGAGGAGCACCACGACCTTGGGCTCCTCAAGCCGGTAGACCAGTCCTGGGAACTGCTCCGGTTCGTACTCGATACGGTCGAGGTTGAACCCCACCGCGATTTTATTGAGGTTGATGGGCGTTCCCAGATCTGCGGAGGTCACGATATTCTGGATCTTATAGGTGAGTTCTTCGGGAATATCCACATCGAGGGAGCGCAGTTTGTCACCCAGTATTTCAAGCCCTTTGCTGAGGCTGTCGATGCTCTTTGCCCCCGTAAGAACGACTTTTCCAGATCCAAATACGAGTGCGGCGATTTTCGGATCCTGCATCCGTAGTACGACCCCCGGGAACCGCTTTTTATTGTACTCTGCATCCGGTATCCTGGAGGAAAGCATCTGTAAATCCAGAGAATCGGTTACTTTCGCTGAGGCGACAATATTTTCTATCTTGAGTGATTCCTCAGGTTGAGCATCCATGTTTATAAGTCCCTTAAAAAGTATATAAAGAGTTGGGTATTTTTATTCTTCGAGGGTGGAAATATCTCCCAGATCCATGCCCAATTCCTGCGCTTTGAGTACCCTTCTCATGATTTTCCCGCTCCTTGTCTTGGGGAGGGAATCGACATATTCGAGTTCGGCGGGAACAGCAATGGGCCCGAGTGTCTGGCGTACGTGATACTTGAGCTCCTGGGTGAGACGGTCGGAGGGTTGCGCATCTTCGACCAGCGTGACGAATACCTTGATGATGTTTCCTTTGATGGTGTTGGGTTTGCCGATCGCCGCGGCTTCCGCCACCGCCTTGTGGGAGACAAGTGCGCTCTCCACCTCTGCGGTGCCGATATTGTGGCCCGCGACGAGAATGAGATCATCCGAACGACCCAGGAGCATGATATAACCGTCGTTGTCCCTGACCGCAAGGTCTCCTGCCGTATAGCAGTTCTTGATAGTGCTCCAGTATTTTCTGTACCGCTCCTCGTTCTGGTACACCATGCGCATCATCGAAGGCCATGGCTCTTTGATGACCAGGAACCCGCCCGTGCCCGGGGGGACGGGATTGCCGTCTTTGTCCACGACATCGACCACGACGCCGGGGATCGCTTTTCCTGCATATCCCGGCTTCATCGGTTCGCCGATGAGGGTGGTGATGATATGCATCCCCGTCTCGGTCTGCCACCATGTGTCGAGGATGGGGCACCGCTTGCCTCCGATGTGCTCGTAGTACCACTCAAAGGCCTCGGGATTGAGCGGTTCGCCGACCGAACCGAGAATGCGCAGGGAGCTGAGGTCGTATTGTGCGGGCCATTCCTCGCCCACCTTCATGAACATGCGTATGGCGGTCGGCGCAGTGTAGAAGATGTTGATGCCGTACTTTTCGATCAGCTTCCAGTAGATGCCATTGTCCGGGTAGTCGGGTGTGAGCTCGGTGAGAAATATCGTTGCGCCAGTAAGCAGGGGTCCGTACACGACGTAGGTGTGTCCGGTAATCCACCCCGGGTCTGCGGTGCACCAGTAGATGTCGTTGTCGGTGACATTGAAAATCTTCCTGGTGGTGTAGTATGCGCCCACCATGTACCCGGCGCAGGTATGGATGATGCCTTTTGGTGCGCCCGTGGTTCCGGAGGTGTAGAGAATGAAGAGGGGGTCTTCCGCATCCATAATCTCGGGTTCGCACGCTGCATCCACATCTTCCATCAATTCATAATAGTCAACTTCAATGTCGGAGACGAGCTCCTCGGGGGTTTCCTGGGTGCCCAGCACAACCACATAATCCACGGAAGGGGCATCGATGAGTGCCTCCTCGACGGTGGGTTTCAGGGGAATGGTCTTGCCGCGTCGCCTTGATACGTCGGCGGTCACCACGACCTTTGCCTGTGCCCCGTTGATCCGCTGGTTGAGCGCCGATGCGCCGAACCCGGCAAATACCACGCTGTGGAGCGCGCCGATGCGTGCGCAGGCGAGCATGGCGATGACCTGTTCGGGGACCATGGGCATATAGATGCAGACGGTATCGCCCTTTCCGACGCCGAGTTTTTTCAGGCCGTTGGCAAACCTCATGACCTCCTTGTAGAGGTGTTCGTAGGTGTAGATCCGCTCCCTGTTATTCTCGCCGCGCCAGAACAGCGCGACCTTGTTCCGCCTGCTGTCGTGGACATGCCGGTCGAGACAGTTGTAGGTGATATTGAGTTTTGCACCTTCAAACCACCGGGCAAACGGGTATTCCCAGTTTTTCACGTGCTCCCATGGTTCGTACCATTCGAGCTCGGAGGCGATCCGGTGCCAGAAGCCGTCCTGGTCGTGGAGAAACTCCCGGTACGCACTTGTATAATCCTTGAATTCTGCGGTTTCCCGGTATTCGGGATCGGGCAGGTATATTTTACCCTCTTCAAGAGGTACTTCAAAATCCTCAGGCACGTCGTGTGACCTCCATGTGTTCAAAAATTTATAATGATTAATTATTAATAACTTTTCTCAGATCAAAAAATGGCCGGCAGGCCCGCGTTCTCATGGAGCTGCAAAACGAAGGTGCCGTTGCGGCCAGGGTTTCTCTCTCCCGGAATTCGGGGTCGGGGATCCCGAAAGGGGGATATGCTTGTTCTTCAGTCGTATTCCCGCCACGTGTGCTTACATTTCACGCACCGGAAGAATCGAACCTCGCTTTCATCAGCCGACCGCAGCTGGCGCAGCCACCATTCTGCCGTATTATGACCGCAATCGGGGCACCGTACACGGGTGGTGGGAAGCGTCCGGGTCTCCTGCGTATCGTCGACGATGGTGATCTCCTTTTCCACGCGACGCGTTTTCTTCATCATACGTTCGTCGCCTTCGACCTCACGGATGTGGCCGCACTTCCTGCACTTCAACTGGCCGCCGGATGACACCATGAGGCTCTTGCAATGTGGGCAGAACATCATCCTGTATGAATGGGATAATGATGCTGATTAACTCTTGTGTAGCGGGTAGCATGGTCGCTGTCTTCGGGCCGCGCCTGTTTGGGCGCATCACATAACCCTTTTTTCTCCCGGGGTTCAATGATTTATGGATGGAAGCACTCCTCGTCATCATCTCCTGCGTCGCGTTTTTCGCATTCCTGCTCCCCCACGCCTATAGGAAGTACTGCGCGATGCTCGGGTGGACGAGCATCATCGCGGTCCTTTTCCTGCAGATACCCAGTTTCCTGAGTGAAAACAACTTCTTCTACCCTTCGATTGCGCTGCTTTCGGTGCCATTTCTCGCCATCACCGCGCGGCTGCTCTGGCAGGAGAACGAGGCGGTATTCCAGCTGAGCCGGGCTGCGGCAGTTGCGTTTCTCGTATACGCCCCGTTCGGGTTTTTCGAGCCGC
>DSDF01000085.1 GCA_011048835.1 Methanoculleus sp.
TCGCCCGCATCTGCGATCGCCTCGCCATCTCCCCCCTGCTCGAACGCCGCACCGCCGGCCTCTCGGGCGGGGAAAAGGCGCTGGTCGCCCTTGCAACCGCCCTGATCGTGCACCCGCGGGTGCTGGTCATCGACGAGGCCGACTCCCACCTCGATGCCGCCGCGGCGCAGCGCATGTACGAGTGCGCGAGGGAGGTGCGCCCCCCCCACCTGCTGTTCTGCACGCAGGACATGCACCGCGCCGCCGAAGCGGACCGGGTGCTCTTTCTCGCCGACGGCCGGGTCGGGGCATACGGCACCCCGGACGACGTCTTCTTTGCGCTGCAGGAGACGTGCTTCTACCCCCCGCTCTGGAGGCTCGCACGGTGCGCCTGACCCTTGCCGGTGTGCGGTTGTCCAGGGGCGACTGGCACCTTGCAGCGGATGCCGCGTTCGGCCCGGGCATCCACTTCGTGGCCGGTGCGGTGGGGAGCGGGAAATCGACGCTGGCCCTGATCATGGCCGGGCTCATCGCCCCGGACGAGGGGTCGGTGGTGCGGCGCGGGATCGGCTCTGCAACGCTGTCGCTCCAGTTTCCCGAATCCCATGTCACCGGCGCGACCGTGGAAGAGGAGGTGCGGTCCTGGGGGCTGGACACCGCAGAAGTGCTCGGGCAGACAGGGCTCGGCCCAAAGGCCGCCATGCCCCCGCTCGCCCTGAGCCGCGGCGAGCTCAAACGGCTGGAGCTCGCGTGCGTGCTCGCATCGAAGCATGAGGTGTGCGTCCTCGACGAACCGTTCAGCTCGCTCGACTGCGCCCAAAAACGGGCGCTCTGCAAACGCCTGGGGGAGCGCACCGGCGGGATCACCATCATCTTCTCCCACGAGCAGCACATCCTGCCCGCCGTCGATGTCCTCTGGGAGATGGAGGGGGGGAGGCTGGTCTGCCACGGGAGGGTGCCCGGGGCGCTCGAGCGCTGGGGCGCGGCGGCCCCGCCCCATATCAGGTGGGCGATCGCGCGGGGGATGCTCCCGGCGAATATGCGCATCGAGGATGTGCGGGAGGCGGCATGCAGGACGTCCGGCTGAGGGTGGCGGCCGCCGCAGCCCTCTCCGCGGCATCCTACCTCAGCGTCGTCGGCGCAGCCTTCACGCTGCTGTGGTGGCTGCTCTTTACCGGGCGGGAAAAGGCCCTCCCGGGCAGGGGCGTGCTGGCATCCTTTCTGCTGATGATTCTCGCCGTCGCCGGCGCGAACCAGCTCGGCGGCGGCGACGGCCTCTCCTACGCCGTTCGCATGGTGCCCCTCATCCTGATCGCAGGCTGGCTCTCCTCCGAGCGGGTGCCGGGGGAACTGCTCCATGCGGCGGTCTGGCTGTTCGGCCCGAAGACCGGGTTCGACCTCGGGCTTGTTGCCGAGATGGGGCTGCAGGCGATGGGCGGTATCGGCGACGAGCTGGAGCGCATGCGGCGGGCGATGCGGCTCAAAGGCCGCTCATGGGGCGTGCGGGCCATGGTTCCCGCCGGTCTGAACCTCATGCAGCTGCAGATCGCGCGGTCCGCGGAACAGGCACAAATACTCGCACTCCGCGGGTATCGGCGAGGGGGAAGCCTCGATCCGGTCTTCAAAACAACCGCAAGGGATAGCATCCTCTTTTTTAGTGCGTTATTGGGCTTTTTACTGACATTATGCGGATTGGAGAAATTTTTATAGTTTTACGGTGAAAATCTGAGAGGCTTTGTACTCGTATTTCCTCAGCCCTGAAGGAGTATTCATGACTAGCAGTAATCCCGTCAAAATCACCGACACCACGCTGAGGGATGCGCATCAATCGCTTATCGCCACGCGCATGAAAACGGAGGACATGATTCCCCTTGCACGGGCAATTGATTCCATCGGGTTTTTTTCTGTCGAGGCGTGGGGCGGGGCGACCTTCGACAGCTGCATACGCTACCTCAACGACGACCCCTGGGACCGGCTCCGCGACCTCAAACGCGAGCTCGTCCGCACCCCCATCCAGATGCTGCTGCGCGGCCAGAACCTCGTCGGCTACCGCCACTATCCCGACGATGTCGTCGAGCGGTTCGTCGTGGCCGCCGGAAAGAACGGGGTGGATATCTTCCGTGTCTTCGACGCCCTCAACGACATCAGGAACATGGCGCATGCCATGCAGGTGGTCAGGGATATCGGGGCGCACCTGCAGGGGACCATCTGCTACACCACCAGCCCGGTCCACTCCACGGAGGTGTTCATCGACATGGCCCGGGAGCTGTATGCACAGGACTGCGATTCCATCTGCATCAAGGATATGGCCGGGCTGATCATGCCGGAGGCGGCGCGCGACCTGGTCTGCGGGATCAAGCGGGAGATGGACATTCTCGTCGACCTGCACAGCCATTCCACGAGCGGCGTCTCGCCCATGAGCTACCAGGCGGCGATCGAGGCGGGGGTGGACATCCTTGACACGGCGATGTCGCCGTTCGCCCTCGGAACCTCGCAGCCCCCAACGGAGAGCGTGATCGCGGCGCTCAGGGGAACGCCCCGGGATACGGGCATCGATATCGAGCCCCTGCGCGAGGCACGCAATTTCTGCCTCGCCCTCCGAGAAAAATACAGCGGCATTCTCGATCCCATCTCCGAGCGCGTGGATTCCGATGTGCTCGTCTACCAGCTCCCCGGCGGTATGATCTCGAACCTCGTCTCGCAGTTAAAAGAGCAGGACGCCCTCGACCGGCGGGAGGAGGTGCTTCAGGAAATCCCCCGCGTCAGGGAAGATCTCGGCTACCCGCCTCTCGTCACCCCCACCAGCCAGATCGTGGGGACGCAGGCCGTCCTGAACGTGCTCGTGGAGGGCGACCGCTACAAAAACGTCACCAAAGAGGTCAAGGACTATGTGCGGGGCCTGTACGGGCGGCCCCCCGCACCGATCCCGGACCACATCGTCACCCTGATCATCGGCGACAAGACGCCCTATACGGGGCGCCCAGCGGACCTGCTGGAGCCGCAGTACGAGAAGATGAAGGCGCAGGCGGAGCAGGCGGGCCTCGTCGGGAAGGAGGAGGACGTCCTCACCTATATCCTCTACCCTGCGATCGCCCCGTCGTTTTTAAAGGGCGACCGGAAACCCGAGGAGATCCCCTCAAAAGAGCCCGCCAGAGCGGCCACGGGAGATATCCCCGGGGAGATGGAGGTCGAGGTCGACGGGGAGATCTTCTCGGTGCGGATCCTCTCGGTGGGGGGCAGCACCGTCCCCTCGGCGGTGGTCACCACCTCGAAGATCCCCCGCGAGGACATCGCGGGCGGCGTCAGGAGCAACATGCAGGGGATGGTGCTCAATGTCGCCGTCCGGCGCGGCGCGGAGGTGAAGAAGGGCGACACGCTCGTCGTGCTGGAGGCAATGAAGATGGAAAACCCCATCCACAGCCCCCGTGACGGCAAGGTCGGGGAGATCTTCGTCGACGCAGGCGACGTGGTGCAGCCGGGCGACGTGCTCCTGGTGATCGAATGACCTATTTCGACAAAATCCTCATCGCCAACCGCGGGGAGATCGCCATACGGGTGATGCGCGCCTGCCGCGAACTGGGCATCGAGACGGTGGGGATCTATTCCGTCCCCGACAAACACGCCCTCCACGTCAAATACGCGGACGAGGCCTTCTGTGTCGGACAAGCCCATCCCTCCACGAGCTACCTGAACATGGACCGCATCCTCGATATCGCCCGGAAATCGGGAGCGGAAGGGGTGCACCCCGGCTACGGGTTCCTGGCGGAAAATTCCCGGTTCGCCCGCCGGTGCGACGAGGAGGGAATCGTCTTCATCGGCCCGTCGTGGCACACCATCGAAAAGATGGGCTCGAAACTGGCCAGCAAGCACATGATGGAGCTGGCCGGGGTCCCGGTGCTCCCCTTTACGCCGGAGGGCGTCACCTCCATCGATGAGGCGAAGACGATCGCCGCCGCGATCGGCTACCCGGTCATCGTGAAGGCGAGCGCGGGCGGCGGCGGCATCGGCATGCAGATCGTGGAGGACGAGGCGTCCCTGCAGGAGGCGATCGAGAAGGGCATGCGGATCGCGGCGTCGGCGTTCGGGGACGCGACCGTTTTTGTCGAAAAGTACCTGGTCAAACCCCGCCATATCGAGTTCCAGGTGCTCGCCGACCATGCCGGCAATTGCATCCACCTCTATGACCGCGAGTGCTCGATCCAGCGCCGCCACCAGAAGCTGGTGGAGGAGGCCCCGTGCCCGATCATGACCCCGGAGCTGCGGGAGCGGATGGCGGCGTCCGCCCTCACGGTGGCGAAGGTCTCCAACTACACCAACGCGGGCACCGTGGAATTCCTCTACGCGGACGGCAACTACTACTTCATGGAGATGAATACCCGCCTGCAGGTGGAGCACACCGTCACCGAGCTGGTGACCGGCATGGATATCGTGCGCAACCAGATCGCCATCGCCGCCGGCGAGGATCTCGCCTACGAGCAGGAGGATATCAGCCTGCACGGCCACGCCATCGAGTGCCGCATCAACGCCGAGGACCCGCTCAACAACTTCAAGGCCGTCCCGGGCAAGATCGTGCGCTACCGCTCGCCGGGCGGCCCGGGCATCCGGGTGGATTCCGGCATCCACATGGGCTACACCATCCCGCCCCACTACGATTCCATGATCTCCAAGCTCTGCGCGTGGGGGCGGACCCGGCAGGAGGCGATCGAGCGCATGCGGCGGGCGATCTACGAGTACGTGATCATCGGGGTGGCGACCACCATCCCCCTGCACCATGCTTTGATGAATAACCCCCATTTCATCACCGGCGACACCCACACCCATTTCCTGCAGGAAGAGCACATCCAGCGGAGCCTCAGCCGCTACCTGCGCGAGGAGGAGGCCCGGATGAAGACCCTCGCCGCCTCCCTCCGGCACGGAAAAGAGGTTGCGGCGGTGACGGCGGCGCTCAGCCTCTACCAGCAGAAACAGGGACCGTGAACGCCGGACCGGGCGGGGAGCGGGACAGGCGACGCGACGCGACAGCAAGGTTGGGAGGAGATCTGCGGGCACGGCAGGAACGGGGGGCCCCTGCACTCCCGCCCGCTTCCCGCGACCTCCCCTCTCCCGCACCCTTCCGCCCACGCTCCCAAACGCCCGTATCACAAGATTTATCTTAATTCCCCTCCTTTTCATTATGCAATTCGGGCTGCGGTGGCCTAGTTGGTGAGGGCGCCAGACTCATAGGGTTTGAGACTGTCAACGGGGCGCTAGATCTGAGACATCTGGAGGTCGTGGGTTCGGATCCCACCCGCAGCATCATCACGGCATTTTTGCGTTCAAATTTTGAAAAAAAACCTTTTCCTTTGAAATTGATGCCACACGATCCTCCTCAATGTCATGAGATATCGAGGTTCTCCTGCGGTGTCCCGCGCACAATCGATTTCACAATGGTAGTTCTGGTTGATGAGGGCCATGACGACGGGATCGCCTGCAGCGATCTTCTCATCGAGAATCTCGCGAATTATCGGAGCAAGCACCTTTTTCAGTTCGGCGGCGCTTTCAAGGTCGTTCACGCTGCGAGCCCCTCATTGTGTGCTCCGGCCTCGATGAGGCGGGCTTTTCCTGTCTGAATCCGGTGCTCCCGGAGAGCGGCGGCGATCGGGTCGAGCTTCTGCATGGCGTCGAGCGCGTCTTTTTGTCGTTCTTTCGGTATTTCCATGTCATTCCTCCAGCCCCGTGAGAGATGAACACCGCCGGAGAGGGCGTGCACCTCTCGCCCGCGTGCGAACGGTCAGAGGGAGGTATCTTCGGTGGTTCGATCGTCACCCGGACCTTCCTCCCGGGGATCTTCATCGTCACCGTACCGCATCCGGGCACAGGCAGTGCTCGTGCAGGGGGATCGGGGCATCACCTTCCATGGCACCGGCGCTGTCGATGATGGGTTCCCGGTCCCCGCGCTGCAGCACACCGTTCACCCGCACCGTGGCCTCGTCGAGGAGGCAGCCCACCTCACGGCCCCCGATCACGAGACTGCCCGGGGTCCACTCCCTGACCTCCATCCGCAGCTCCTCGCGGGCCTTCGTGATCGTTCCGCATTTCCGGGATCTCGGCAGGGTTGGTATCATCGTGACGTACCACCGCAGGAATCCACCTGCCAATACCGGCAAGTGGAATGAAGGTACTCACGAATGTGGGAACCACGGCAAAGGAATGAAAAGGAAAGAGCATCCAGATATCCGGGCGTGCACGCTCCTGGTGATCCCCGGTACCGCGAGCGCCGCTCGGCGATGTCCGGAGGCCTCCAAACCTCCCGGAAACTATTCCGGAATGGTACGATCGCCAGGAGGCCTTCGCAGGTGTGTTGAAAACCCGGGGTTCCCCGGGAGACAAAAATTATATGTACGATCGTACTATACTGTAGTTACAGTGAGTAAGTCCTCCCCGAAAAGGATGAGGCCACCGTAAGGTGGGTGGGACGAAGTAGGGAAGGGTTCACTTCTATTTCTTACGACCTTCGAAATAATCAAGCTCGATGGTCGTTTTGCGTTCAATGAGTCGATAGTGTTGAACATCATTCTCGCGGTAACGTTTGTGAACTGCCCCGGCAACAAAATCGGCGGCTTGAATGCAGGGTTCCTGTGCTGAGTCGACGTGCACGATGGAGATCATTTCTCTGTCGGGCCTGATTGTACGGCGGTCCATTATCTTATCAATGAGATAGTCGTTGAAGTTGTCACGATGAATCCCATAGAGTGACTTGTCAATGTAACAGTTCACAGGTCCTGAGAGAGGGTAATCGGACAGGATAGTATCCATGAGAGACGCGGCAAGGTCGTTATAGATAGTTTGGTTCTTTTCTCGAAGATACGAATCCACCTGTTTTTTTCGTATTACTGCAAACACAATATCCAGATCACAGGTTGCCAGGCACTGAAAAACACGGCGTTTTATGTCCGCGTTTGTGTTATTATATTTAAATTCGGGTATTTTCTTCATGCTCTTTTTGAGCTGGTTTCTCCTGATTTTTTTAAAGCAACGATGGATCGGCAACCTGTCCCTGACGATGAGCCCGGCGATGACAAAATATTCAGACGCTTTTGGGCCACATCCAAGGTCGCCGGATTCATCGATGTAGATGTCCACGCGATATACTGGTGAGACTTCCCTGCATAAATGTCGTGGGGTATTCTCCCTCAATGAAGCAGTTCGCGACAGGAGCCAGCCTGGCGCGACCTGTCAGCTATCTGACAACTTGAACCCGATCGAACCCGGGAACGAGATCGCAAAGGCGCACCTGTCTCGCGCTCCTGCATTGTCTCTTTCAGGGTGGCATTTCACCGGCGCCCGGCGCGACCTCACCGGCCGTGGTGGTCGTATATCGGGGAGAGAATTCGGATACCGAACAACGGCGTGGAGTGGGTCGTTGAAAATCAGCATAAAAGTGCAGAAAGGGCAAAATGAACATTCTCCAAAGGCCGCCGGGATCTCCCATGCCGCGATGGCATGCACCCTGAGACGGTCCCCCCTCCGGCATTACCCGGGGGATCTCCGGGAGATCGTCGTGCAGGGTGCCTGCAACCGGCCGCCTCACATCGCCGCCCCCGCGGTGATCTCCTCTTTTTGGTGGCTGCGGAACCAGAACACCCCCATGACGGCAACGAGGATCGATCCGGCGAGGACGAACATCATATCGAGCATGGTATCGTTGAGGCTGTTCTGCATGGGCCCCGCAAGGCTGCCGCCGAAGAAGAGGTCCACCAGAAACTCGTACATCTCCCAGAAGGCCCCGAGCGCCACGCCGAAGATGATGGTAAAAAAGATGATGAACTCCGGCTGCAGGGTCATCTTCAGGTATTTGTCGAGAAAGATGACGCCCAGAAAGCCGATCAGGGCCACCGCCGTCCCGGAGACGAGGTGGGCGATCTTGTCGTAGTACGGGTAGTAGGTGACATAGTACCCCTGGATGAAGCCCGCGGTGTGGAACCAGAGGGCGAGGGCGATCAAGAAGAAGACGGACCAGGGGAGCCGGATGTGCATCCGCCGCGCAACCACGTAGGGGACCACCGTCATGACGAACATGAGAATCGCGGTAAACATTGCCGCGTACTCCCCGATGAGGAAGGCATGCACCGCGTTCAGGGCGATCAATGCCTGGAAGACGTAGGCGAGATACATTCCGTAATTCTTGTCCATGCGCACCACTCCCCCCCTCGACTATTTGAGGGTTTCTGCGGGAGCCGACGTTGGGGGGCACGCCGCTCGGCGCCACCGGACGCCTCCGACAGGGGCACGGGGCCGAACGCGCCGCCAGGAGCGTGCTGATTTCGGCACGTTTCGGGGCCGCCTCCCGCAAGACCCCCCCTGCCGGAGCGTCACCTGCGCCTGATCCTCCCTCTGCCGGACCTGCACCTCTCTCCGGATCCCCGAACCGTTCCCGGCCCCGCGGCCCCCACCCCAAGATATATATCTCCGCACTTCATACTGCCACCCTTACACGGAAAGGGTCTCCCATGAATTTCGCAGAGTACCTGTTTGAACATAGCGCCCGAAAAGAAGACCTCTTTCTTGCCGGAACCCGCGAAGAGCTGCGCCACGACGAGCTCTACCAGAAGGTGAACGCCTGTGCCGAACGGCTGCATGCGCAATTCGGCACACAGAACGAATTCCTGCTGGTCTCGGACAACACCCTCTTTTTCATCGTCTCGTACCTTGCCATCATCAAAAGCGGCAACCATGCCCTTGTCATCGAGCCGCGCACCTCCGACGCCGATCTCGACGCCATCCTGCACATGTGCGATATCGCCTGCGTCCTCGCCCAGAACAAATATGCCCCGCGGTTTGGCGATGCCGCACCGGTCATGGACGAAGCCGTCCTCGATCTGCCCGCGCCCGGCGATGCGCGCTGCGACGCGCCGATGGATGACGACGAGACGGCCGTCGTCCTCTTCACCTCGGGCAGCACCGGCACGAAAAAGGGGGTCATGCTCTCCCACAAAAACCTCCGCGCCAACACCGAATCCATCATCCGGTTTCTCGAGATCACCGAAAACGACCGCATCTACGCCCTCCTGCCCTTCTCCTTCACCTTCGGCACCTCCCTGCTCCACACCCACCTGCGGGCGGGGGGCAGCATGGTGATGGGCAACTCCGTCTTTCCCGGGGCCATCGTCACCGAGATCGACCAGTATCGGTGCACCGGGTTTGCGGGCGTGCCGAGCACCTACCAGATCCTGGCCAACAAAACCTCGTTCCTCGACCGGGAGTTCCCCCACCTGCGCTACTTCCAGCAGGCCGGGGGCCAGCTGGTCAACAAGTACCTGGCGATGATCGGCAACGCCTTCCCCGGCAAGCCCTTCTACGTCATGTACGGCCTCACCGAGGCGACGGCCCGCTGCTCCTTTCTCCCGCCCGAGCACTTCTGGCACAAACTCGGCTCCATCGGGAAAGGCATCCCCGGCGACGTCCACCTCGAGGTCGTCGACGACCGGGGCCTGCCGGTGGGGCCCGGCGAGACCGGCGAGATCGTGGTCACCGGCGACAGCGTCATGCGGGGCTACTACAAGGATCCCGACGCCACCGCGCAGGCCATCCGCGACGGCAGGCTCTATACCGGCGATCTGGCCACCGTCGACGAGGACGGCTTCGTCTACTTCCTCGAGCGAAAGAGCAGCATCATCAAATCGGGCGGCTTCCGCATCTCCCCCAACGAGATCGAGGCCCTCATCATGGGCATCGACGGCGTCTCCGCCTGCGCCGTCATCGGCGTCGCCGACGACCTCATGGGCGAGTCGGTGGCCGCCATCGTCCGCCCGGACAACAACCACCACAGCAGCAGCACCAACACCAGCACCAACA
>DSDF01000120.1 GCA_011048835.1 Methanoculleus sp.
CGATGAGATCCTGGCCATGCAGCGTGACCTCGCACGGAAAGAGGGCATCGGCGTGGAGCCCGCGTCCGCCGCATCGGTTGCAGGCGTGAAAAAACTGGCAGAATCAGGCATCATCGGCCGGGATGAGAGAATTGTCTGCGTGGTGACCGGCCATCTGCTCAAAGACCCGGAGACCGTGGTGAAGCAATGCGAACCTCCCATCGAAATCGATGCTACACAGGAATCGCTGCTCTCTGTCTTGTACTCCTGATCGGGAGCATCCCGGCGGCCGCGCTGAACGCGACGTTCACGGTCGCCGCAAACGGCACGGCATATAACGCCTCGATCGAGGTCGAGAACGCAGACAGGTACACATTCATCGAACGCGGGCTGCTCGGCGAACGCATCCCGAAGGAGGTCAATTCCATCCGGGTCAGCGGCCCGGCCGGAGCGGTGGCATTCGAAGATCGCGGGCGGGGAAGCATCACGTTTCCGGAAGGAAACTACACCATCACCTACCGGGGGTTTATCAGTGACAGCAGCCTGCAGGCGGACTTCGATCAGCCCTATATGGTCACGGTGGTGCTTCCTGCGGGATTGGACGTGCGCAACCCCTTTCTTGGCGTCATCAGCCCCGGCGGCGAGGTGACCGAGGAGAAGGACGGCGCGGTCATCATCGCGTGGGAAACCGCGAGGTTTGTCGAGGTCCGGTTCTACGATGACCTGCGGGAGCGGGCGCTCCTGATCTTCGGCAGTTTCTGGATCATCCTCTGCGCCATCTTCATCCTCCCTTACCTGATCTTCCGGCAAAAAAGGCAGTGATGTGCAGGGGGGGTGTCTTTTCCCCTCCCTATTTTTTCAATTCGATGTCGATCCCGTACTTTTCGGCGTTTGCATCGGCGATCGCCTGGATCTTGGCGATCTCCTCCTCGTTGCGGGCCGGCTTGAAGAGGTGGCGGAACCGCTTCTGCGCCATCAGGTACTCGTTGACCGGTTTCCGCACGACCTTTTTGGCTTTGACGACCTCGCCGTCGACCATCTCGAAGTTCACCCACAGGCCCGTCTGGATGGCGAGTTTCCCGATTTCCATGGTCTTGCCGCCCTCAAAACCCCAGCCGGTGCTGCATGGGGCATGGATCTGGAGGTAGCAGGGGCCCGGGGTTTCGACGGCCCGCTCCACCTTCTGCATGAGGTCGTTGGGGTAGGCGACGGATGCCGTTGCCACATAGGGCGCGCCGTGGGCGGCGAGGATCTGCGGCATGTCCTTTTTGGGGCGTTTGTTGCCGAAGGACGCCTTTCCGGCAGGGCTCGTGGTGGTGCTGGCATCGTAGGGCGTGGCGCCCGAGCGCTGCACGCCGGTGTTCATGTACGCCTCGTTGTCGTAGCAGATGTAGGTGATATCATGGCCACGCTCGAACGCCCCGCTGATGCAGAGCATGCCGATATCGAACGTCGCGCCGTCGCCGCAGATGCAGAGCACCTTTTCGGTACGGCCCTGGCGTTTGAGGGCCGCTTCGATGCCCGATGCGACCGCCGAGGCGTTTTCGAAGAGCGAGTGGATCCAGGGCACCTTCCATGCCGTCTCCGGGTAGGGCGTCGAAAAGACCTCCATGCACCCGGTCGAGGCGACCACGATGGAGTCCGCCCCGGCGCCCTTGAGGATGAGGCGCGCGGCGAGGGCCGGCCCGCAGCCGCCGCAGGCGCGGTGCCCGCATTCAAAGAGTTCGAGTGATTTGTCAACCATTCAGATCAGCTCCTCGCGCAGTCCGTAGAACATATCGCCCCTGCCGCTCTCGGCCAGATCGGCAACCGCAGCGATATCCTTTCTCCGCACGTCCCTCCCGCCGAGGCCGATGACGTAGGAGTAGACATCGATCCCGGTTTTCCAGAGCGCGTCCCTGACCTCGAGGCCGACGGCGCCTTTCATGGCCATGCCGGGGGAGATGTTCTTGTCGAGCACCGCCACCGCTGCGACGCCGTCGAGCGCGCGTGCCACCTCCGCTTTCGGGAACGGGCGGAAACTCCGCAGCTTCAGGAGCCCCACCTTGCGGCCCGCATCACGCATCTCGTCCACCGCATCCTTCACGGTGCCGCAGATGGATCCCATGGCCACGAGCGCCGTATCGGCATCGTCCATGCGGTACGCCTCCGCGAGCGACCCATACTCCCGGCCGAAATGCTCGCCGAAGGCCCGTCCCGCATCCTCAATGGCCCCGGCGGCCCGCTCCATCGCCCGGTCGAGTTCGTACCGGAACTCCATGTAGTAGTCGGGCGTGGCGTACATCCCCATGCTGATGGGGTCGTTCGCGTCGAGCTTCTGGTAGGGGTCGAATGCCGGCAGGTAGGCGTCGACCGTCTCCTGGTCCGGGATGTCCACGGGCTCGTAGGTGTGGGAGAGGATGAAGCCGTCGAAGCAGACAAACCCGGGGAGGAGGATGTTGTGGTCTTCAGCGACGCGGTAGGAGAGGAAGTGGTAGTCGACGAGTTCCTGCACGTCTTCGGCATACAGCTGGAACCAGCCTGAATCGCGCATGGCGATGGAGTCCTGCTGGTCGTTCCAGATGGAGAGCGGTGCGCCCAGCGCACGGTTGGCGATGGACATTACGATGGGCAGGCGCATGCCGGAGGCGTTGAAGCAGACTTCTGCCATGAGGATGAGCCCCTGCGAGGAGGTGGACGAGTAGACCCTCGATCCTGCGGCCGATGCCCCCACGCACGCCGAGAGGGCGGAGAATTCGCTGTCCACGGTGAGGTAGTCGCTCTCCATCTCGCCGTCGGCGACAAAATCGGCAAGCCGCTCCACGATATGGGTCTGGGGTGTGATGGGGTAGGCGGACACGACTCCGGGCCGGCACCGTTTGACGGCTTCGGCGACCGCATGCGACCCCTCCATGATTTCCATCATCTATTTTTCCTCCTGTTCCATTGCAATCGCCTCCGCGGGGCATTCCTCGGCGCACAGCCCGCAGCCCTTGCAGTATTCGAAGTCCACCACAGGCATCCCGTCATCGTCCTCGCGGATGCAGCCCTCGGGACAGATGAGCACGCAAAGCCCGCACTTCTTGCACGTCTCGCTGTCAACCGTCGGCCGAAACACCCGCCACGAGCCGGTTTTGTTGTCACGCGCCCTGCCGGGCCGTGCAGCGCATCCCACATTGAGCCCCATCAGGCACCCCCTCCGACTGCAGCAAATGCACGGCGGGCCGCCTCGATATTTTTCTCGGCGAGGGGCCCGGAGAAGCGCTCGCCGAGCGCTTCTTCGAGAGCGGGGAACTCTATCTCGCCTGTTGCCGCAGCAAACGCACCCATCAACGAGGTATTGGTGATGGGAATGCCGAGCACCTCCAGGGCGATGCGGGTCGCATCGAGAGTGACCACGCGCACACCGGGGGGTACGTCAAACGCGTCCCCACCCTTCTCGGTATTAATTATTGCAATGCTGCCTTCTTTCAGTCCTGCAAAGACATTGACGTCCTTGATCAGGGTGGAATCCTGCACAATGATATAGTCAGGCTCATAGACCTGGCTTCTGAGGCGAATCTTGCTGTCACTGAACCGCACGAATGCCTGAACCGGAGCACCCCGCCGCTCTACGCCAAACGCGGGAAATGCCTGCGAGTAGACGCCGCTTTTAAACGCAGCGACCGCTATCAGTTCGGCAGCAGTAACAGAGCCCTGTCCACCTCGTCCATGGATACGTAGCTCTCTCAAAAAAATCCCCGTATAATTTTACATGATTAATAGATATAAATACTCTGATGCCGGGGCCTGTATCAGCAAATCATCCACTATTTACGGAAAAATGCCTTCATACCCTTTATTTCCAGGTAAGATGCGCCAGCGCGCGCAGACGATGCCGGGTGGGCGCCGGCACAATGACCGTGATACTATCCCGGACAGGGACGGCCAACCCGTCTGCCGCAGGATCCATGCGCCGCCCGGCAGCCGGTGGTCCGCGGGGCCCGAAACCCGGATCGGGATCGATCGCCATGCCCCCTTCACGGACGCCGGAATGCGTGCGGATCGCGCATATAGACGCAGAATATTCATTATTTTCGGAAAGAACAAATCACAACATATATTCCATCGAATTGTCAACCCTCTTCTATGGTTCCGCATCTGAGCGCGATCTGGCGAAGAATTCGGTTTGATCTGGGGGCGGATATCTGTTGTTACTGCGGGTCCGACAATGTCATCCACCGGGGATTTGAGGGTTTCAACGAGCGGGTATACTGCTCTGACTGCAGGACCGAATTCCGCGTGAAATAGTCCGCTACCTGCGCCGGTACCACAACCTCCCGAGGGGTGGCTTTTTTCGATCTCGAGACCCGCAGTCCTGCGAATGCGTCCCGGTTCCGCCGCACCACGAGCTGCACCCGATGCCGCCCGCCTTCCGGCAGTCTAAGAGGATTTTCAGGGAAGAGATGCGTAATTATGCCTGATTTTGAAAAAAGGGAGAATATGTGGTTGTTTATGACTGCCCGGATTCGCGTCCCTTCACCATGGCCACCACGCCGACCATGCCCACCAGCAGCCCGACCGGTACCGCCAGGACCGGGAACTCGGGAACCGGAGTGAAGATCAGCTCGACGAAGACCACCTGGACGCACTGCCCGTTATCGCAGACGATGCCGACCACATCGTTGTAGCCGGGGAAGAAGCCGTCGCCGTTCGTATCGGCATCGTCAACAATGTCCTGATAGATGCCCTCGTTGATGGTCCAGCCCGCATCCGCCACATATTGGCTGACTTCGTGGTCCCGGGGCGTAAAGTACCAGATAGCCGCCTGAATTTCCTGATAGGTGGCATCGGGGTATTCGCCGTCCCGGAACTGGTTGACAATGTAGTTGATCCTGTCCCAGTCATCGACAGCGACGTAGTTGGGTACGGCATCGTCGTAGCTGGAGAAGAGCGTGCAGCTGTTGTAGTTCACCGGATAGTAGATCACATCGTCTGCATCCACACACCAGCCCGGATACTCCCCGTTCTCGATATCGTATCCGGCATCGATGTTCGACAGCTGCACGTTGATGTACGCGTCACCCCCGAGGCTCGTGATCCTGAGCGTCACCGGGTCGTCGGGCAGGTTGAGGCCGAGCGGATCGTACGCCGAAGCAGTGCCTGTCAACGCCAGAACGGCGAGTGCAATGAAAGATATATAAAGTCCTTTTCGCATGACGGGTCCCCCCGTTTTTTGAACCTTCGGGATACGGTTCTATGGTGCAATTTCCACACGAGAGGCCTGCCGGCTCGGCAGAAAGCGCTCCCAAGCAAGAAGAAAGAAGTGCTACGTATATAACAAAATGGGATATATAAATATCCGGCGATCCTGTTAGCGGCACTGGTAATCTCTTCGGATAATCGATAATCACAGGTGCTGTACCATGCTATGGAAGATCCCCTGTATTCACACCTGATGCTACAATGATAAAAAATTGTATTATTTTTCCTGCGGGCAGGGGCCCGGCACCCCGGTTCCCCCTGCACGGGAACGGGCTCAAAATCCTTACATAGTGCGGCGCGGTCGATCGCCCGCCAGACCAGCCGGCGGACGGGAATGACACCCGGCCTTCCGTGCATCTACGGGCGGAATACGGCACCAATATTTCATGAATATGAAAGCGATGAATGGCAAAATGAATGCCGGCTGTATGGCTCCATATCACATGTCGACGCCGATCCCGAGAATCGATCCGGCACCGCCGAAGACGTCCCGGGCGATCTTCACCAGCCCGTGGGCCGCACACCACTCATCGAACACGTGCACGGGCCTTTTCAGCAGCCCCTCCACCTCCGCGGCGATGCGCGGACCGCAGGAGCCGGCGAGGGCGACGCCGGCCCCCGGGTTGAGGACGGAGAGGGCGGCGATCTCCATTGCGGCAAAGAGGGCCAGCGTCCGCTCCTGCTCCTCGGCGGGCATGGTGTGCGCCACCCCGGCGTGGAGGAAGGCCTCGTTTGCGGTCTCCCTGCCCCAATCGATCCGCCGGATGGCGTCCACGTCGAGCGCACCGTGCTGTGTGCCGGGCGCGAAGACGCAGGCATCGAGGGCGCCCCGGATCTCCCCTCCGGAAACGAGCATGGTGACGGTGTTCGAGCTGACATCCGAGACCACGAAATCGCCCCCGAGGGCGGAAAATACCTCGTAGGCGATACCGATCTTTTCCGGGCTCGCCTGGTGCGAATACGCCTTGAACCGGACATCGGTGGGTGAGCCGCGGTGCAGTCCGGGGATGACTACGGCGGGCAGCCCGCTTCGTGCGATCTCGTCAAACACCCGGGTGCCGCCGCCGATGTGCTCGCCCGCCCCCTCGCGGGTGATCACACCCCGTCCTTCCACCTTGCTGATACCGGTGATTGCGGCGATGGCGTCGCCCATGGAATAGCAGACGGCGATTCCCTCGATCTCGTCCAGCGGACAGAGGCGTTCCAGGTCCTGGTAACGGAAATCACGGGCGTCGGTTCTCGAGAGTTTGAACGCACCGTTCTCTCCCGCGAACCGCATGGCGGTCGTCCCGTGATCGATGCCGATGTACATAACAGTACTCCTTTAGGAGGGAACGCATATTAGTTGATGATGTTTGGTATCGTGACCGGGGGCGCCGGATTCATCGGATCCCATCTCGTGGATGCGCTCGTGGAGAGGGGCGACGATGTGCTCGTCATCGACAACCTCGCGTCAGGCGACGAGGCGAACCTCGCACGGCACCTCGAGGAGGGGAGGATACAGTTTCTGGAGGCCGATCTGCTCGACGACGGCTGGCAAGAGCAGCTGCGGGGAGCCGACCGGGTCTACCACATCGCCGCGGACCCCGATGTCCGGGGGAGCGTCCGCACGCCCGCAATGATGTTTGCCAACAACGTGGTGGCGACCGAGCGGGTGCTGGAGGCGATGCGGGAACAGGGCGTTCCGGAGATCGCCTTCACCTCGACCTCCACGGTCTACGGCGAGGCGGCGGTCATTCCCACCCCGGAGGACTACGCGCCGATGGAGCCCATCTCGGTCTACGGTGCGAGCAAACTGGCGGGAGAGGCGCTCATCTCGGCCTACTGCGCATCGTTTGCCATGCGGGCGTGGGTGTTCCGGTTCGCGAACATCATCGGGGAACGGAGCAACCACGGGGTCATCTGGGACTTCGTGCACAAGCTGCGGGCGAACCCCGATGAACTCGAAATCCTGGGCGACGGGCGGCAGACCAAATCGTACCTCGACGTGCAGTCCTGCGTCGCCGCCATGCTCTTTGCCGTCACCCACGCAAACGAAGCCTACAACGTCTTTAATATCGGCTCCGAGGACTGGGTGGACGTGACAACCATCGCCGACATCGTCGCCGGGGAGATGGGGCTCTCGACGGTGCAGTACCGGTTCACGGGCGGGGACCGCGGATGGGTCGGCGACGTGCCGAAGATGCAGCTTGCCGTCGATCGGCTCAAAGCCCTTGGGTGGAGGCCACAAACCACATCCCCGGAATCCGTGCGAAACGCGGTCCGCGCCCTCCTCGCATCGGTGTGACGCATGGACCCGGGTGCAGTGATCCTTGTGCTGGTGCTGAGCGCGACGCCCATGTTCGAGGCGCGCTACGCGATACCGCTGGCCATCAATACGCTCGGGTTTACCCCGGCAGAAGCATTCACCTTCGGCCTCATCGGCAACCTCATCCCGGTGGTCGCCCTGCTGCTGCTCCTCGACCCGGTTTCGGGCTACTTAAGCCGCCGCTTCGCGTTCTTCGACCGGTTCTTCACGTGGCTCTTCGAGCGAACACGGCGGCACAGCGAGCGGTTCGAGCGCTGGGGCGCACTGGCCCTGATCCCCTTCGTGGCGGTGCCCCTGCCCGTCACCGGCGCATGGACGGGATGCGCCGCGGCGTTTGTCTTCGGTATCAGGTTTCGGTACGCCCTCCCCACCATCTTCGCGGGCATGGTCATCGCCGCGCTGGCAACCACCCTCGGCGTCACCACCCTGCAGGCACTGATCCCGTCACCTGGAGGCATATGACATGAAAGCGATTGTGATCCTGGGAGACGGCATGGCAGACGAGCCCCTGCCCGAATTGGGCGCAAAGACCCCTCTCGAATACGCACATACCCCGAATATGGACACCATCGCCCGTGCGGGCAGATGCGGCCTTCTGAGGACTGTTCCGGCGGGGTTCGAACCGGGGAGCGATATCGCCAACCTCTCGGTGCTCGGCTACGACCCGCGGGAATACTACACCGGGAGGGGGCCGCTGGAAGCGGCGAGCATGGGCATCGAACTCGGTCCCGCAGACATCGCCTACCGGTGCAACCTGACAACGGTGCGCGACGGCATCATGGAGGATTTCTCCGCCGGGCATATCTCCAGCGAAGAGGGAAAAGAGCTCATCAGCGCCCTCGATGCGCGGCTGGAAGGGGCGATGCTTTTCCCCGGGATCAGCTACCGCAACCTGCTGGTGGTGCACGGGGGGGAGGGCGCGATCACCACCCCGCCCCACGACATCGTCGGCAACGAGATCGCGTCATATCTCCCCGAGGGCATCGACGCGGAACTGCTCCGCCGCTGCATGGAGGAGAGCGTGCAGGTGCTCGAAGGCCACCCGGTCAACCTCCGGCGCGAGGCGGCGGGCCTGCCGCCGGCGACGATGGTCTGGCCGTGGAGCGGCGGCAAAAAACCCGCCCTCCCCGATTTTTCCGAAAAATACGGGTGTTCCGGGGGGATGATCTCGGCCGTCGACCTCCTCAACGGGATCGCCCGCTGCGCGGGAATGCAGGTGATCGCGGTGCCGGGCGCCACGGGCTTTCTGGACACCGATTACGAGGCAAAGGCCCGTCACGCCATCGAGGCATTAAAGACCCTCGATTTCGTGTACATGCACGTCGAGGCCCCGGACGAAGCGGGGCACATGGGGAGCGTCGAGGAGAAGGTGCGGGCCATCGAGCGCCTTGATGCCGTGGTTGGGATGATCCTCGGCGAATTCGAGGGGATTATCGCCGTGCTCCCCGACCACCCCACCCCCATCCGCGTCCGCACCCACACCGCCGATCCGGTCCCCTTTGCGGTGCTCGGCACGGGGATGGATGCAACCGGGTCGTATTCTGAAAAAGAGGCCGCGAAGGGATCGTTCGGGATGATGGAGGCGACCGATTTCCTCTCCATGATCCTCTCGTAAGCGCATGGACTGCGGCATCAGGCCCCTGCTTCATCACGCGGATCAGTGGGGGTAACTCTCATCATCTGCCGCGAAAATTGCCGGACGATCCCTCCGTGATTTTTCCCTATCCTTATTATTATAATGGTGGCTGGTTAATGATTTGGTGAAGGCACCCCGCGGACTGATACATCATGCACATCGCCGAACGAATGAAGGAGCTGGAAGAACAGGTCGGAACACTCTCCCCTGTTCACAAAATTCTTCTCGGAACCGACGGCTCGGTCACCCGGATGCTCGAGATCATCACCGGCCACCCCGTCACCGTCGTCACCAGGGTGCAGGAGGTGGTGCACGCTGACAGAGCGACGGCAGACTCCCTCGCCGTCGAGGAGGGCGACCCGATCAACCACCGTGTGGTCGAGCTTCGGGATACCGAAACCAATGAAGTGCTCGTTTATGCAGTATCCGATACCCCGATTTCCCGCCTCTCACACGAGTTCAGGCACGATCTGATGAAGGCGGACGTGCCGATCGGCACAATCATGCAGAACCACCGGATAGAGGCGCGGCGCGAGATCCTGGACGCACGGGTCCTCCCTGCCGACGCAACATTCAGCACCGTATTCGGCATCTATCGCGATGAGCCG
>DSDF01000136.1 GCA_011048835.1 Methanoculleus sp.
CGTCCCCTCGTCCCCTCCATGGGCCAGCACGACCCGCTCGACGGCCTGGTCACCTATGCTGAGCTGCAGGGTGCGGCCGCACGGGATTTCGGAGGAACGGTGCCGTTCGATCTTCTCCGTGAACGTGCAGATGCGGCCGCGATATGCAGGAGCATGCCGCTTGTCACCGATGATCCTCTCGGGATCGGCGGACTCCTCTTCGACGCCACGCGCATTGCGCAATTGATGGACGTGGGAGGGTTCGGCGACGAAGGCCTGCTCGCATCCGTCATGGATGCAGCCCGGATAGGTCTGGAATCCTTCGCAGCAGAAAGAACGCTCGATCTGCCCGCGCAGTACCGCCTTGCCTTTCGCGAGCTCGGGCTTGCCATTGGGATCACCGGGGTGGCGGAGCATGCGAATGCGTTTGGCCGGACCGGTGCCCTTGAGCGGCGGGCCGAAGCGCTCATGGGCTATGTGCCGCTTGGGGACGCAATCGAAGGGTTCTGGATGGATAAGAGGAACCGGCAGGCCTGCACGTGGATCGAGCATACGGAGATTAACATGGTGATGCTCGCCGCCCGTCTCGCACCCGATGAGTTCCTTAGGGTATAGGCTGGTTTCGAGGAAATAACAGGATTCCGGCTGCAAACATTGTCACGGTTCATGGGGGTGCCGGAAGGAAGACCCGGAGAAGGAAATCCGGTGGTTCTCCGTACACGCGGAGATATGGATACATCTCCATTGCGGGGTACTGTAGGACGGAAATCATTTTCTGGATCCTTTTTATCGACAAACTATTATGTATGTGGAAAAACGAGAAAACTCCTGTTTCGGGGGAAAACCCTGAGTGTTGCTATGGAGGTGAGGTGCGGTATGGTTGCGGATGATGTCAGGAAAGCCATCGATACGGCAAATGAACGGTTCATGGAAGGATTCGTGAAGGGGGATGCCTCGATTACGGCATCGGGGTTTGCAGAAGAGGCAGTCGTCTTCCCCCCCGATACCCCGGTGGTCCAGGGAAAGAAGGCGATCGAGAATTTCTGGGCGACGGTCATGGCATCCGGGGTGAAAGAGGTGCAGCTGGCCACGGACGAACTCGTCGGGAGTGGCGAGTATGTCCACGAGCGGGGAACCGGGATCCTCACAGTCCGCCCTGCCGGCGGGACACCCACCGAGCAGACGATCAAGTACGTCGTCGTCTGGCGGCAGACTGCAGATGGCTGGAAGAACCTCTGGGATATCTGGAACACCTCCCCCTGAGAGATGTTCACAGAAAAACTCTCTTTTTCATGACCCTGCATCCATGCAGCCGTGTGTGCAGGAATGGCAACCGGTCGTCCGGCGTGCGGAGATCCGACAGGTCGGTTTTTGTGCATTTGCGTATTCCGGGGCCCCGGTTGCTTGTATGCCCGGAAAGAGGGCGCACGGGACCTGCCTCTTACATTCCTCCGAACTCCCCCGGGAGCGCTTCTATGCAGGTCGTGTGATCGCCGGGGTCACTTCCCGTGCCCGGGCCGAGTACACCCTGAACTCCTTGACCTCGGGCGGGCCCGTGAGGTACTTCTCCAGTTCCTCAAGCGGCTCCTTCAGGGCCCCGGTGGGATGATATAGCTGTTCCGCAGAGGCTTCCATCGCATCTTCGTCGTCCCAGAACGTGAGAATCACCTCGGAATCAGGGTCTTCCTCCGATAGCAGGATAACGTCCCCGCGAAACCCGCGCATGCCGATTGCCATGATTTTATCGAGCGTTTCAAGCGCCTCTTCCCGCTGGCCGCTTCTGTACTTCCAGACAGTCATCCGTGCAACTACCATGATACCCGTTCCCCCTGCAGGCTGTTCGGAGATATATACATTATGCCGCTCTCCAGATATCCCACTCTACGCTGTCTCTCTGCCGCCCGATCTCCGAAGCCGCGTATTATTGCCGGGGGTTATTCTGTGAGATGTGTTTTCGGCCGTGAAATGCAGAAAAAGGTGATTTCTTTGATGCAACGTAACGGAACGGATTTGGATGGGGTGTGTGCTGAAGGAATAGCGCCACTCCGAAAGAAGGCCCACCCCGTCCTCGAAGAGAGCGGGATTTCAGGAAGTATCCCCTGCCCGAGGATTTATCCTATCTCTTCTCCATGAACGCATACACCGCCAGGTGGGGCGCATACCTCCCCGCGATCGTGCGTGTCTCCAGATCGATGATAGTAAAGCGTGGGGAGAAGAGTTCCGCGAGTTCCTCTTCCGAGGAGAAGTAGAGCAGGGTCCCGATAGGGGTTCTCCGGTATTTTCCCTGGCCCCCGAACTGCGGATCCGATTCGCTGAAGCAGACCGAGAGGTACTTCCCCCCTGGCCCAAGCACCGCATGCACGTTCGCCACGTACTGCTCCCTTTCATCGGGCATGATATGGTGGAGCAGTTCCCAGTCGTATGCAAACCGGCATGAGTTGCGGATCCAGCCGACGTCTCCGAGCACGTCTGCGACCAGAAAATCGGCAGTCACTCCTTTCTTGTCTGCCTTCTCCCTGGCAATCCGAATCGCCGTTGGAGATATGTCGATTCCGGTCACCCGAAACCCTTTCGATGCCAGGTAGACGACAGAGGTCCCCGTACCGCATCCGAATTCGACGGTCCTGCACGGTGTCACCCTGCCACCCTCTACCAGATCCACCAGCGCCTCCGGGGGTTCGGACATATCCCAGGGAATAGCCTCCGGATTCATTGTCGCGTAGAGGGTCTCCATGTCGATCTGCTTCATGCCGTTCACCGGTTCGCCGCTCGCAGGAGATAGTGGGAGTTCGCAGCTGATGAACGGTGCGGCGGCGATGATGGAAGGGCTCCGGCGGACATCCGGATCAGAGCGATACGCCGGGCAGCTGGAGATGCACTCATCACTGCAGAGGTGCGGGGACGTCAGTGCCGCGCGATCTGTCTCCCACCGCCGCCTGCCATTACGACCGCTGCCGCGCCGCACCGCCCCCGGGGTGCTCCCTGTCCATGAGTGCCCGGTGCTCGGGGGTTCCGATCGGTGCGTGCTCCGAGACCTCCCGTCCCATTGCGTATGCGAGGTAGATGGCGCTGTTGATCAGCCCGATATGGGTGAACGCCTGGGGGAAGTTGCCGAGGAACGCTCCGGTCTCCGGGTCGAACTGCTCGGCGTAGAGGCCGACATGGTTGGCATGGCCGACCATCCGTTCAAAGATCTCGCGAGCCTCGTCCACCCGTCCCGCGAGCGCCAGGACATCGATCAGCCAGAAGGTACAGAGCCCGAATGCTCCCTCCTCGCCGGGAAGACCGTCGTCCGCCAGGTAGCGGTAGACGAACCCGTTTGCCACCAGACCTTCGATCGTCCGATCGATCGTCGACTGCACCCGCTCATCGTCGACGGGGAGGAACTCCAGCAGCGGTATGCGGAGATTGGCCGCGTCCAGGGCCTTCGATCCATAACTTTGCACGAATGCACCCACCTCAGTGTCATACCCCTGCGCAAGCACCTGCGCTTTGATCTCGCTGCGACTCCTCCTCCAGCGCTCCACGTCGCCTGAAAAGCCGTACTGCTCTGCCATGTGGATTGCCCGGTCGAGCGCCACCCAGAGCATCACCTTCGAGTAGACGAAGTGGCGCGGTTCGCTGCGGATCTCCCAGATACCGTGATCCGGCTCATGCCAGAGCGCGCACGCCTCATCGGCAACCCTGGATAAAAACGCCATTTGCTGCTCTGGCATCTCGAACCCCCTGCGCTGCAGCTCGTATGCGGTATTGAGCAGCTCCCCGTAGATCTCCAGCTGGAGCTGCGTGGCCGCGCCGTTGCCGATCCGGACGGGGCGTGAACCGCAATAGCCCTCGAGATGATCGAGTTCCTCCTCGTCGAGGTCCGATCGCCCGTGGATGCCGTACATTATCTGGAGCGCCGGCCCCTGTTCGGCCTGCATCTCCGAGACCCGTTCCATCCAGGAGAGGAGTTCGACCGCCTCCGTCTCATGCCCGAGGGCGATGAGCGCCTGCGCCGTCATCGCGGAGTCGCGTATCCACGCGTACCGGTAATCCCAGTTCCGGACGCCGCCTATCTCCTCGGGGAGCGATGTCGTCGGTGCGGCGGCGATTGCCCCGGTCGCCGCATTCGTCAGCAGTTTCAGGGCGAGCTCCGACCGGAGAAGCATCGGGAACCAGTTGCCTGCCCATGCCGGTGCATGGATCGTGCCGTCCCTGTGCGCCCATTGGCGCCACGTCGCGATCGTCTCCTCCTCGGCCGCGGTCACGCCACCGGGATCGAAGGTCATATCCTCCGTCCCCCACCGGGTGACCAGAACCCGCCGGTCGCCCTCCTGCATGGTAACGCGCGCCCTGAGCACCTGCCCGTCACCTTCATCGGCCACCGTCCCCCCGGCAAGGCCGAAGAGCACCATCTCGTCCCTGCCGTCGGTCGCCAGCCAGCCGTCGGGGATGCGCTCGATACCGGTCGGCGACCTCCCGTAGTCCAGCCGCGGCGACCACGCCACTCTCACCTCTGTTGTCCCCCGGGTGCACCTGAGGATGCGGTGGATCTCGGGCGGGGCGTGTGATCCTCCCCGTCCGGTGAGGTCCCCCGCAAGCGGCATCAGGTCGGTCACCTCTAGTGACCCGCGCTCGCCGGAAAACTCTGTCTTCAGCACGTTCGTGTCCTGCACGTAGCGCTGCTCCCCGAGCCCCGCCTCCGGGACGGTAACCGCAAACCTCCCGCCCCGCCGACAATCCAGGATGGCGCCAAAGACACTGGGGCGGTCAAGGTACGGAAAACAGCACCAGTCGATGGACCCGTCGCGTCCGACGAGGGCAACGGTGCGGAGATTTCCGATGGCGGCATACGCGGCAATCGGCTTGTAATGTCCGCCCTGCATACCCTCACCCGACAAGTGCGGGGAGTACTTCTCGCCCGAAGTCCTCGATGAAGGTGCTCTGGTCGTCCGTCACGTTATGGAGATAGATCTTGTCAACGCCGAGGTCCAGAAACGTCTGCAGCCACTCGGTATGCAGGCTCAGGTCCGACGAGACCCGGATATGCTGTCTCAGCTCCTCCCGGTCGACATGTTCCCCCATCGCATCAAACTCGGCGGGACTCCTGATCTCGGTAATGAGCCCCCCGCCGAAGACCAGGTTCCGCCACTGCTCCCATGCGCCCCGGAGCGCCTCCTCCTCGGTCCGGGCGTACGCAATATCGAGTTTGAGATAGATCCGCTTTCCTTCGCCACCGCCTTTGCGGAAGAGCTCGATGCTCTCTTTCAGTTCGCAGACCTGTTTTGCCAGGGTGATGAGGCCGTCGGCCCACCCCGCCACCCATTCCACGGTGCTGCAGGCGTTTGCAGCGGCAAAGAGAAGCGGCGGCTCCGGTGGGCGCGTATAGAGGTGCGCCCGGTCAACCCTGATATGCCCGTCGAATGTCACGCGCGCTCCCGCCCAGAGGTCGCGCATCACGCCGGCGCACTGAAGCAGCCGCTCGTTCCTTTCGGAACGGTTCGGCCAGCGTTCGCCGATAATCCCCTCGTTGAGCACCTCTCCGCTGCCGATGCCCATCCAGAACCTGCCGGGAAACATATCGGCGAGCGTCGCCGCGCCCTGGGCGAGGACGGCCGGGTGGTAGCGATAGCCGGGTGCGGTGATGATCCCGAAGGAGATCGTCGTCGCGTGCATCGCGGCACCGAGCCACGACCATGCGAAGCCGCTCTCTCCCTGCGTCTCGCTCCACGGGTGGAAGTGGTCGGAGGAGAGCACCGACCGGAACCCGGCCGCCTCGGCAGCCAGCGTGAAGGCGAGCAGATCCCGGGGCCGGAACTGCTCATGCGAAGCATAGTAGCCAATCATCTGTCCGTTCTCATTCATGCATGCACCTCTGGTGCGCAATCCTTCGATCCAACCAGCGTCTGCCGGCGTCCATGGCGGCTACACCCGTTCTGGCGGGATATGCAATCAGCGCAGCCGATCGGGCGGCATTATCCGGTGAGGGCAGGCAGCACTTCGTTCCCGAAGTCTTCGATGAACGCGTCCTGATCCCGGTTCACGTTATGAAGATACAGGCGGGAAAACCCGAGCCTGATATCGGCTTTCAGCCATTTTATATGCTCCTCCGGATCTGCGGAGAGACGCACCTCGCCGGTAACATCGCCCTGCGTGATGAACGCAGCGGCGGCATCGAACTGGGCGGGAGTTCTCAGGTTCTCCAGCACCGTGCTGGAGAGGATATTGGCGCGCCACTGGTCGTGCACCCCTGCAGCCGCCTCTTGGTGCGTCCGGGCGTAGGAGAGATCGACCTTGCGATACCGATCCTTCCCCGCGCCGCCGCCGCGGGAAAACGCCGCCGCAATATCCCGGAGGTCCTCTGGAGGTCGTGCGACGGTGATGAGGCCATCCGCCCAACCACCCAGCCACTCCGCGGTTTCGGCGGAGAGGGCGGCGCCTCGCAACGCCGGCGGTTCTGCAGCGCGGGTGTGGAGGTGCGCGTCGACGGTGCGGATGGGGCCTGCGGTCGTTACGGTTTCCCCTGCCCAGCGCCTGCGCATGATGGCCGCCGCTTCCCGCAGCCGCTCATTTCGCTCCTGTTTCGGGGGCCATGATTCGCCGCAAATCCCTTCGTTGAGCAGCTGCCCGCTTCCCACGGCAACAAAGAACCTGCCCGGGTACATCTCGGCAAGGGTTGCCGCCGCCTGCGCGATGATGGCGAGATGGTAGCGCTGGACGGGTGCGCAGACAACCCCCGCCGACAGCGAGGTCGCCTGCAGTGCCGCCCCGAGCCATGACCATGCAGATCCGCTTTCCCCCTGCCGCCAGCTCCATGGGTGGAAGTGATCGGACGAGAGTATGCTGTCAAATCCGGCTTGCTCTGCACGTCGTGCGAGCTGCAACAGGGAACTCGGGCGAAACTGCTCGTGTGATGCGTGGTAGCCAATCGCCAGCTCCGGATCCGTCATTCGCACCGCCTCCATCGTGGATTCCGTTCCAGGGAACCGGTGATAGACGGTATCTCCGGATATTTAAAGGTGCCGCCCGGCACGTCCACGACCTGTCCCCGCATCCGGGGCATGCCGGGGGTCGTCCGGGATCCCTGCACAGCAGGCGACCGGGCGTGGTTCCTGATCGTCAGGTGCCGTATCTTCCGAAGCAGCGGCGATGGGCAGGCCGACACAGGGAGCCGCCGGCAAACGACTATCATCCGCTACCCCGTAATGGGGAGTACAGGCCTTTACACCCCGGCGACAGGGGGAAAGGATGGGATGAGCATGATCATCGATGTGACCGGGCTGTTCGTCTCCCTGATGGCCCTCGGCGTCCTGCTCCTCATCGGGCAGGCGATACGGAGCAGCGTGGGCATACTCAGGGCCCTCTTCCTGCCAACCTCGATCATCGCCGGGTTCATCGGCCTCCTCATCGGCCCCCAGGCGCTCGGCGCCCTGATCACCCGAGTTGCGGGGCCCGATGCGCTCTTTGCCGGTGGCCTTCTCCCTCCCCCCCTGCTGGACGTCTGGTCGGAACTGCCGGTCCTCCTCATCAACGTGGTCTTTGCTGCGCTCTTTCTCGGGAAGGCCATTCCGGGGATCCGCGAGATCTGGTCGGTCGCCGGTCCAGTCATCACCTATGGCCAGACCGTTGCCTGGGGACAGTACGTCGTCGGGCTTCTCCTGGCGCTCCTGATCCTGACACCCGTCTTCGGTCTGCCGCCGGAGGCCGGCGCTTTGATCGAGATCGGGTTTGAAGGCGGTCACGGGACAGCTGCCGGCTCTCCGGGTCGTTTGAGGCCCTGGGGTTTGCCGAGGCCGCCGACCTTGCCCTCGGGCTTGCCACGGTCGGGGTGGTGATGGGTGTGGTCATCGGCGTCGCTCTGGTGAACCGGTCGTTCCGCTCGGGGCAGATACCCGCCCCCGGGACGGTCCTGCACCCGGAAGCGGAGGAGATTCTCGTGTGCGAGACCATGCAGGAGCGACCCCCCGGCGAGGTCGATCATCCCGATATCGCTGCGGAGTCCCTCTCCATCCACCTGGGGGTCGTCTCCCTCGCCATCATCATCATCGGGTGGGTGCTCCTCCAGGCCCTCATCCGGGCGGAAGCAGTACTCCTTGACCTGGTCGGGATGCAGGACTTCGCCCTGATGCACTACATCCCGCTCTTCCCGCTGGCGATGATCGGCGGGCTCATCCTGCAGGTGGCGCTGGAACGACTGGGCCGGAGCGATCACCTGAACCGCCCCCTCATCAACCGCATCTCCGGCACCGCCCTCGACGCCCTCATCCTTGCTGCCATTGCCACGCTCTCGCTGACCGTCATCGGGGAGCACCTTGTCCCGTTCCTCATCCTTGCCGCTGCCGGGGTCCTCTGGAACGTGGGCGCATTTCTTCTTCTCGCCCCCCGGCTGATCCCGGAGCACTGGTTTGCGCGGGGCATCCCCAACTTCGGGCAGAGCATGGGCATGACCGCGACCGGCCTGCTCCTCTCGCGAATGACCGACCCGACCGACCGCGCCCGGGGCGTGGAAGGGTTCGGCTACAAGCAGCTGCTCTTCGAACCGGTCGTCGGGGGAGGGCTTTTTACCGCCGCATCGATGCCCCTGATCTTCCAGTTCGGGCCCGTGGTGATGCTCCTCGTGACGGCGGTCGTTATGGCCGGCTGGCTCATCTTCGGCCTGATCTCGTTTGGCCGTTCCGCCTGAGCCGACAATCCGGCTTCCTGTCCACCGATCGGTCCGGGAACGGGAGGATGGCATGCAGTCCTGCCACACCTTTAATAGCTCATCGGTGTACTTCCGGCGTCAATGGATCCACCGCGTCTCCTCGACAGTTACGGCGTCCCTCTCCTTGCAGCAGCCATCTTCGTCGTTGCCGCGGTTGTGTTCTGGCCGCTGCTCGATGTGGTGCTCCTGAGCGTGACCCTCGCCGTGGTTGTCATGCCGCTCCAGAAACGCCTCAACCGCACACTGCATCCCCCGATCTCTGCCATCATCCTGACCTGCACGCTGGTTGTCCTGCTTTTCGCCTTCGGGTCCTTCATCGCCGCTCTTCTCTACCAGAATGCCGATTACCTCATTGAGGGCGTCAGGAGCCTCGTTTCCCTCATTGACAGGATCCAGGCCGGGGTGTACGGGATGCCCTCCTTCGTCTCACCGGAGGCGGTGCAGGAATGGTTTGCTGTGCGCCTGGCGGGCGTCCTCGATTCCCTGACCGCGCGAACGGTTGCCGCCCCGGGCGACCTCCTCCGCGCCGCCATCTTTTTTCTGGC
>DSDF01000029.1 GCA_011048835.1 Methanoculleus sp.
CTCCGCGTATACCCGGATCATCGACAACCACATCGAGCGGTGCCGGCATGCCATTACGCATGTGTCGTACATCGCCTACCCGGGCGTGCAGCGCGACACCTACATCGAGGACAACTTCCTCAGTGCCACGGTCAGCCACACCGTCGACGCCCACCCCTGTGCGGAATCGATGTACATCTACAACAACGAGATCACCCACGCCTACGCAAACAAGTACCTGATCAACAACGGTGCCCGCCACTGCGAGGTGAAGGGGAACTATCTCCATGACGGTTTCGGGGCCCGCAAACGGCAGGACTCGAAGCAGGACGCCTACATCATCAGCGGAAACACATTCGAGAATGTGGAAGACTGCGCTGATTCGACGGGCCGGGGATCCTTTGAATCGTTCGAATTCACGAACAATATTTGCACTGACTGCCCTGGCACGATGGTCATCGTCAAGAACGCAGACTCGTTCCGGGTCAGTGGAAATACCTACCGGGGGGCAAAAGGTGCCGATGCGATTTCTGCAGCGGGCTCCCCGGATGGTATCGTCGAGGACAACTCATTCGCATAACCCGCCCGAACGGTGCACGGGTGCTTTCCGGGCGTGCGTCGTTCGTGCATTCCGGTGCTCCGAAAACGGGGGGGTGCCCGCCATGTGGGTCAGGAAAAATCCCCCTCCATCGACCTTTTTTCCTGTTTCGTTGCAGAATTTGTGCTTTTTTTAGGTTTGATGTCTCTCGTTGCTTTCGTTTCATAGAATGCGGGTATCTGTGCCATCAAGTGGATGCTACGCGGCGCACAGGTACCTGTTCGTGTATGTTTTCTCTCCGTCCCGGCGCGCGCCGGTGCTGGTTTTGGGACGGGTCATTGGGGCGGCAGTACTAATTATCGCCAAAGATAACCCATACGGGTTATCCAATAGGACAACCTTTTTATACATTCAATTGTAACGTCAATGAAACCCTGGAGGTGACATGTATTACACCGAAGGTTCTATGGATACTCTGTGTGGGAGCGATTCTGGCGTTTGGCCAGGCTGCTGCGGCAGCAGACGTTGCTCCCAATGAAACGGCAAATATCACCACTCCGGTTATGGAGAATACTCTCGAAAATTCTACGTCTCTGGTAAATACCACTCCTGCGACGGTTGCCGTGGAAGGCAGCGCCTACACCGCAACCGCCGGGAACGGTGACGTGATAGCATCCGGTTCGAATGCCGCATCGGTAATTCAGGCGGCGGTGGATTTCGTTCCCGACGGCGGCGTCGTCGAGATCCAGCAGGGGACCTATCCCATTGCATCCACGATAACCGCAAAAAAGTCAATCACCCTGCGCGGCATCGGGATGCCGGTATTCAAGAGCGCGACAAAAGATTATCTGATCGAATGCAAGGGTACGCTCCTGGCGAGCTCGGCCCCGGCAGAGGATGTCCCGGCGAACAGCACCATGGTGCGGGTGAACGATGCCTCGGGCCTCGCTGCAGGCGACCTGATACTCATCTTCGATACCACACAGTGGAACCCGGATGATGATGGATGGTACCAGCGCATGAAGACCGGTGAGCTGCACCGTGTTCAGAGCGTGACTGAAAACGAGATCGCCTTCGATGATCCGCTGCTCCATACGTACTCGCTTTCAAAGAATGCGAATGTCCAGTTCATCAAACCGGTTTCGGTCACCATCGAAGGCATCACAATCCTCGGCGGTAGCAAAAGCGGGGATTATTCCGGCATATCCCTGAGGTACACCATCGATTCCACTCTCCGGGACTGTCATATCGACAGCTGCGGCCTGCGGGCAACCCATATCATGGACTGCTACGAGACGACCATTGCTCACTGCACCATCGAGAATGCAGAGAAGAAAGGCTACGGCTACGGCGTTGACGTGCACAGCTCCTCAGCGTACACCCGCATCATCGACAGCACCATCGACCGGTGCCGGCACTGCATCACGCATGTGGCCCACCCGGGCAGCAGCATCGGCGTGCCGAGAGAGACCTTTATCGAGAGAAACTACCTTCGCGGATCGATCGCCCATACCATCGACGCACACCCGTGCGCAGAGTCGTGGTACATCTACAACAACGAGATCACCCATCTCTACGGGAACAAGTATCTCGTGAACAACGGGGCGAAATACTGTGAGGTCAAAGGCAATACGCTCCATGACGGGTTTGGATGCCGCAAGCGGCAGGACATTCGCGACATTACGTTCATCATCGAAAACAACACCTTCATTGATGTGAAGCAATGCGCAGATACCACCGACCGGGGCACGATGCGGTACTTCGAGTTCTCCAACAACACCTGCACCGACTGCCAGAATTTCATGGTGAAGAGCACCATTGCCGACGACGTGCGCATTGCGGGCAACACCTACTCCGGGAGCCACGGGGGTGAAGTGATCCTCGTCAAGAATGCCGATCAAGGCTCGATCGAAGAAAATAGCATCGAAGGCTCGCTCGACGGCCGGATCAGCGTGCAGGGCTGCATGGACGTGCTCGTGAAAGGCAACACCGGCACCGGCGATCAGGCAGGGAATGCCACGGCATCGAACCAGCCTGCGCTCCAGAACTAGTTTAATCCCACAGCGCCCTGTGGTGGTCTTTCTGCCGGGCGAACGACCGGTACCTGACCTCTGTGCGCATCCGTCCGGGAGGATGGCCGATCGCGGCCATTTCCATCACACGGGGGATTGCCCGCAGGGCATACATCTGGAGATCCTCTCCCCACCCCCTTTTTTTGACGGGACCGCGGTGGTTTTCCGGAGATACATGACGTGCACATCCCGCAGGGGCATTATACCACCGTGATGTAATAGACCTCTGTCTCACCGTTGTCGTAGATCCTGTTGACGCTCCTGTCAGCGTTCAACCGCTCAAAGTCCGCATCGTTAAATCTCCCGACCGGCTCCCAGACGGTGCTGTACATGATCCTGTCCATTTTCGTCAGTGCCGCATACTGGTTTTGTGCATACACGTAGCCGAGGGACGGGTGCTGATCGTAGCCGAAATGGTCGGGGATCGTGGGGTATTTCCATCTCATCGTCTGGCTGCTCTGCTGTTTTCCCAAGATTGCATCGGCATATCGCGTGGGAGGGCTGTTGATACAGACAAAATCAGTGTCCTTATCGCGGGAGTCAAGTATCCAGCCCATGCCGGCCATATCCATCATCGTGATCTCCCTGTTCGGCTGCAGGATGTAGGGGGACGGATAAATGCTAATGATACTGAGAATCGAAGCGATAAGGATAAGAGCAACGCAGATACGGGCGATAGCACGGTGTTGTTTCGCGAGCAGGTAACTGATGACGAATGCGACGGCAAGAGGCGTAAAGAGGACGGCGAAGGCCTGCAGTCGTACCGGATCGAGGCTCTCGAGAAACGAGAACACATTGAGCAGATACCCGAGGTACAGAATCCCGATCAGGTAGGTGATGATGAGAAATGATGTGAATATGCCCATGGACCCGAAGGTTCTCTCGTTTCGATACCGTGCAACAACCACTATCGTGGCGAGAACCGTAAAGAGCAGATAGATCGCTTCGCTTCCCAGTGTCTTGATGGTGTAGGTCAGGAAATCGATGGTTCCCATGTTGACCTTCAGGAGTTTTTCCGACATATCCGCGAGGGGGTCCGAGGGGAGACTGCCCCCGAGAATGATGGTGGTGTAGATGCTCATGAGATTGATTTCAAACCGTGAAAACTGCAGCACCCAGAAGATGAATATGCAGGAAAGAAGCAGCACCTCGAAGAATGGAAACTGTTTGACATGGATGTTGAACCCCGCATGCTGGTTCTCGATGTAGCTGAACAGGATCCCGAGCACGCCGATCACCACGAGCATCTTGATGACCATTACCGTCGAAAGCGGGTGGAAAAACGGATAGGCAACGAGGATTACCACGGTCAGGATCCTGTATTGCAATGAATTTCTCGACCTGAAATAGAGGAATAGCAAAAAGGGGATCAAAAACATCGACCAACCGTTCGGCATCAGCAGAACATCGTACGAGGAGAAGAATACACCCCCTGCTGCGGCAATCGAGAGCAGCTGCATCCTTTTGTCCTCGAACACGGCGGATGCGAGGAGGAATATCGCAATGACAGAGAACACGGAGAAAAACGCGGTGCTGTAGAGCGAGAGGAATTCGACCGGCAATGCGGTGAGAAGGTGGGCTTCCGCAAGCACGATATGGGTCAGAGGGTAGTAATTGCCGAGAATGCTGCCCGACTCCGCGATGTCAACGATCATGCCAAGGTGGGTGATATGATCCCCCTGCCATGCGAAATACCCCCTGAAATTCGGAATATAGAGGAAGGTGAACCGCGCAAGAACGATAAGGAGCAGTCCCACGATCCAGAAGTGGTTCGTATCCGCCCTGCCGGCGAAGACATGGCGGACAATGATCAGGATCCCTGCAAATAACGAAAATATCACGCACGCCCATGCGATGAGAGGCGTGCTTTCGTAAATCGAAATCTCGTAGCCTGTTGCGGGAGAATAGAGCAGGACGATGTGCAGTACTGCGAGAGAGAGAAAGCCGAAGACTGCGAGGATCGGGGAGGTACGTCGTGAGGGCATTGATATCGCAAATAAAAATAATTGTAAAATTATATATAACTTAGCATGGATTATCTCTTGCGATATTCTGTGCAAGCGCCTGTTGCCAGATACGGGGGATATCAGCTGATTTCAATGATGCTGCGGTCTTCAATGCGTTTGCGTGCATCCTTTCCATGGCATCCGGATCGGTGAGCAGTGCCACGATGGAGGCGGCAAATGCATCGACATCCTGATAATCATCGATGAGGATGCCGTTGCAGCCGTCGGCAATGACGTCTGCAATATCTCCGCAGTTTGACGCGATAACCGGGATGCCGCAAAGCATCGCCTCGACGACCGTGTAGGGAAATCCTTCCCGTTCTGACGTGAGCACGAATATCCTGCTCCTGTTGAACCATTGCTCCACTTCCTGCTGGAATCCTGCGAACATGATGTGATCTTCGAGCCCGAGTTCCTGTGTGAGCGCTTCGAGTTTTTTCCGGTCTCTTCCGTCCCCGACGATCGCCACCCGGATGCCGGGCATCGATGCTGTTACCCGGTGAACTGCCCGGATCAGGACGTCGATATGCTTGACCGGTTCAAGCCGTGCCAGGGTGAGGATGTCGTAGGTTTTCTCCCGTGATCGTGCATGGATGTTGTTTTCGACGATATGGGGCACGACAACAATTTTTTCGGGAGGGATCCCGTGCGCAACCAGAAAATTCCGGGTATAGTTCCCGGTCACCGTGATGATGTCAAAAGTCCTGAGAATGGGCAGGAGGAATACACCCTTCTTCGACATCGGGGGAATGCCGCCCGTGTATGCAAACGTTTCGACCGCGGGGATGCCCGTGTCGAGCACTTCCACAGGCCCCCCGATCAGGGAAACACCCGTGCATACTCCGGCAATTTTTCCGGCAAGAAATGCCAGGATGCCGTGCGGGTAGAGCTTGAAACTCAGGAGGAGAGACGGCTTTTCCTCGCGTGCGAGGCGGAGCAGGATTCCCAGTTTGAGCAGGTATGCCGCGGGCAGGAATTTCAGCGTCCACGACGGCGGACAGTGGTACTCGACCTTGTCGATTGCGGGCCCCACCGTATCCCGCACCACCATGATCCTCTCAATCTCCTCCAGCTGCGAGAGGGGAACAATATGGTTCATCATGTTCCGGTCGGGCAGTTTCATAATCACCAGCACATTCAACCGCTATCACCTCTCGTGTGTCGTTCTGGACATCCCGTCTGCCAACGGCCCGATTCAGGAGCACCCGCACTCTTCGAACAGATCGATCATAAACTGGGTCACATCGATTTTGTCCTTCAGGAGGCGTTCGCGCTTGCGCTTCCCTTCCTGCTTGAGGTTGGTATGCTCCAGCAGGTCGGCTGCTTTCCGGAGTGCCCGCTCCTGAATGTTGTCGTACTGAAAAAAATTATAGACCAGATCGTATTTTTCCTCCTCTTCCGAGGTATAGCCGTAACTCAGGGTGGTCACGAGTAGCGCATGGGTCCCGAGGATCGCGCTTTCCGATGCCATCGTCGACCCCTCCCCGATGTACATCGTTGCGTAATACAGCAGATCGTGCATCTTCTCGGGCGGGACCGAGATCAGGTACTTATGGAACGCTTTCGGCAGCGTTGATTCAGAGGTGATGAATACCTGTCCGTGCTCAGTGAGCATATCGATCAGCTCCATCCTGTTCTCGATGCCGTGCTGCCCCCGATCGTGCACCGCGTTCCATGAAATGAACCGCATCACAAAAAAATCGTCCTGCTCGTCAAGACCGATATCATGCAGGATTCCCGGGTCCGGCTGGAAATATCGCGGGTGCAGATAGGCAAGTTCGTGGTAGCCGTTGTAGCGGACCTGTTTTTTCCCGACATCGTCGCGGTAGCAGGAGGGGGTGCAGATGACATCGGCAAAGGGAAACGTGATCGAATTCGAGAGCACCGCGTGTTCCGTGTCGGTGAATACGATGGATTTTGCACCGGTGAGCCGCGAGATATGTGCCGGGGCAACCCCGCCGATGCCGGTGACGATATGCGGCTTGAACTCCTGTGCGATCGAATACAGGTGGTAGTCGTATTTCAGCTGCTCTGCAATGACATCGAAACCGTTTTTCTGCCGCACCGGAAGGAGCGTATAGTCAATGCCGTAATTCTGGAGGAGATTCAGGGCCACATCCTTGTTCATTGCGGCGACCCGTATTTCATGCCCCCGCCGTTCCATCTCCCAGATACAATGCTTGAAGAAATGCACGTGGGCCGGGTGGTTGATGGTGACCAGCACCCTAATCGCCGCCACCCCCACCCTGTACCGTGAGCCCTGCCTGCCGCTCCGCGAGGGGGGCCCCGCCCCGGGCCGCAGGCGATCCGGGGGGGGTGCGTGCATGCGGGGACGGGTGCTGCTCTGCTCCAGCCGTGAGTGTCTCCCACTGTGGTCCGAGCCTCGTTTCTGCGAATCGATGGGGGAGTATGGATCTTTGCGGAAATCTACGTGGTCTCATATGGCACATCCTCTCTGGCTGATTGAAATCTTCGTTATTATATTTAATGCTTTATTATTTTTGGTGCTATAAAATTATTGTGGTGGATGGAATCCGGGCGATTTTCAACGCGTTCCTGGTTCCGGACACCGCCGCCCTCCTGCCTGCCCGGTGAGGGAGGGGGTTTCCGCACTCGCCACGGTACGGTAGGGATACACGGAGTGACTATCCGCTGGCATGGTGCAGGGGGCCATGAACACGGCTGCGGGCCCGGCGGGGGTGGGTGCCGGACGACCCCCCCGCCCTGCCGCTCGTCTCAGTATCACTTATCTGCCGTTTACCCGCTGGTTGGACTGCATGTCAAAGAACATGGCAAACAGGAAAAACAAAATCCCGATCGTGAATATCACGAGGGAGAGCCCCCCCCTCATGAACAGCAGGTCCACCGCAAATGGGAAGAATAGAGGGAATACACGCCTCCAAGAACCCCGAGGAAGAGCAGCATCACGCCAGACGCATAAAAAAGCACCAGCGGGTGAAATTCAAGCAGTACGTATTTTTCCCTCATGCGCCACAGGAAATTGTTGAGGAGGAGAAGGGATACCGAGGGTATATATGCGCTGTAGCGGATTTTTGATTTTTCATTCGCGTACTTTGCGGGGATGAGCACATCCAGCGCCCGGTACCCATGGATATTCAGCCACACCAGCATGCTGTTGCAGTACCCGTAGCGCGGGTATATCTGGCTGACATCCAGGCGCTCCAGCACCTCCCTGGATACCGCCGTATACCCGTTCTGCGGATCCATGATATGCCAGTTTCCCGACGCTATCTTGGTGAGGTAGGTGAGCAGGATGTTGCCGAACGTCCTCCAGGCGCTCATGCCGCGGCGGTACTCGGCATTGTACAGCCGGTTGCCTTTCGTGTAGTCGGCCTCGCCGTCGACGATGGGATCGAGGAGCGAGGGGAGATACGCGGGATCCATCTGGTTGTCACCGGCCATCACGGCGACGATATCCGCCCCGCCGTCGAGCGCCCGCGCATAGCCGGCGCAGATCGCAGCACCCACACCCCGGTTCTTCGTGTGGTGAATGACCGCGATACGAGGGTCGCTTCCCGCAAATTCTTCGATTATCTCTCCTGTCCTGTCCTTTGAGGCATCATTCACGGGGATGATCATGTCGATCCAGGGGGGGAAGGATCGCAATGTCTCGCCGATGAGCTCTTCTTCGTTGTATGCGGGAACCACGACTGCGATACTGTTATTCCGATGCAGGGAAACCACCCGGTAAGCATCGTATTGCGTTACTATTAAATATATATTTTGAATTTTATATTGACAATTAAATATTTTGCGGTGGCGCTCATGTGCGCCGCATCCCGCGCACCTCCCCTCCCGGATCACCGCGGTCGGGCTGCACGGGTGGGCACTCTGGAGAGATCCGGCACATGAAGCGGCACGTTTCGGTCATTTTTACGCGTCCACGGTCGAATCGCCTCGCCCGGCAGGGCGGTCACGGACGCTGCGCGGTGTCCGGGGTGCGTCACGGAATCTATATATACCGTCCAGGATAGGTTAATATAATAGATATATAATAAAAATAACTCAATAGGATTTCCATGACAGCCACACACCGCATCAGAACCGGGTTGCGGAACCTCGTCGGCGATGACGAATTCTTTGACCTGCAATTGCTCCTGCTGCTGACAGTGGGGGCGCTTATCGTGATATACATGCCCCTGGTCAACGAAACAGCGCTGAGGGTGATCTTCACCGTCCCGTTGATCCTGTTCATTCCCGGGTATGCCCTTATTTCGCTGCTTTTCCCCTCGAAGGACCAGATCAGTCCTCTTGAGCGGATCATCTTTGCGTTCGGCATGAGTTTTGCGCTCGCCGCGCTCATCGGCCTGATGCTGAACTATACCCCGTGGGGCATCCGGCTTGTGACCGTATCCGCGACATTATGCGGTTTTTCGTGGTTTACCCTGATCGTTGCCTATTATCGTCGTGCCCTTCTCGATCCCGCCGTGCGGTTTTCCGTCTCGTATGGCCGCCTCGTCCGCGCATTCGGGGCGGTGATCGCCATACCCGGCCCCGACCGCCACCGGTTTCTCTCCCGCCTGCTTGCCCTGTCGATTCTCCTCGCCCTCGCAA
>DSDF01000014.1 GCA_011048835.1 Methanoculleus sp.
AGTGCGGCGCCGGCAAGAGCACTCACGACGGTGAGGGTGCCGAGCGGCGCCTCCGTAGCGGTGGTGGACGGCGTCTGCTCCGCAGCCACCTGTTCAGCGGGCATCACCAGGTTCTTGTTGTAGCGGAGCACGTCAGGGATGGAGTCCACGCCGGGGAGCGATTTCGGGAAGTTGGTGAAGATCACCCGTTCCGTCCCGGCACCGACGGTGCGGGTGAGGTACTCGTGGAGGCCTTTCGCCATCTCCCCTGACTGCATGTTCTCGATTACGTACGCCACGTTCCGGTAGGCGTCCGGATTCGCGGCGATCTCGTCCACGACCTTTGCGGGGGTGTACTTCCCGCCCATGTAGAACTCGGGCCCGTAGATGCTGACCACGTTCAGCCCGAGCCATGTCTCGGCGGGCTCCTGCTGCCAGACCATGACGATGGCGTCCTGCCCGGCGATGCGCTGGCGCTCCTCCTCGGTGAGATCGGCGGCGTCGATCTCCGCCAGATAGGCGTCAAGGCCGGACCGGTAGGCGGCCTCGTTGGCAGGGTCCGCCCCGATCAGCCAGCCGGCCACCTCGGTGGCGAGCGCTTTCGCCGCATCAGGCGTGTTCCAGGTCATCGAGGAGTTGGCGAGGGTGACCCACGCCACCTCGCCGTAGCCGTTGGCCCGCATGAAGTCGTCCACGTAGGGCATCACGTAGTCCGCATCGACGCTTCCGTTGTGGGCGACGAAGATATCGGCGGTGCTGATGAACTCGCGCCCCAGCTGGATCCTGCTGGGGATGATGTCCGACTGCATGTGCGGGCAGATGGTGGGGTCGGCGACGTAGATGACCTCCACGTGCTCCCCGCCGATGTACTGGATGGGGTCCCAGAGCACGCTCGTGGTGGACACCACGTCGAGCGCATAGGCAGACGGAATACACATCGACACAAGGATGGCAATAAAAATGGCATTTTTTGTTACCATGATCCCATCTTTTGCGATCACGGCATTAACCTTTTTGCTTTGCGATGCGGCGCCGGGGCGAGACGAGCACCGAGACGATGAAGACCAGCGAGAACGCCACCGCCGTCAGCGGGGCCACCGGGAGGGCGTACTCGAGGCCGGCGAATGCACCCGAGACGCTGACGATGGCGGCGACGATCGGGGCGACGATGAACATGCTGCTCAAGCGGTTGCAGAACTGCAGGGCGATCGCCGCCGGGGTGACCAGCCAGACGTAGAGGAGCAGGCCGCCGATGATGGGCAGGGCAAGGGAGACGGTGAGGGCGATGACGAAGAGCATGGTGTAGTAGACCGGCTGTACCCTGATGCCCAGCGATTCGGCGATCCGGCGGTGAAAGATGATGCTGGTGATCTCCTTGTAGAGCAGCACCACCATGACGATGGCGGCAACGCAGATGATGGCGAGCAGGTAGATCTCTTCCCGGTAGAGCGAGATGACGTCGCCGAAGAGGAGGCCCATCGCCGAAAAGCCCCGCCCGAGGGTCTGCATGTAGGCGATGAAGAAGATGGCCAGCGCCATGCTGATCCCGAAGAGCAGCCCCAGCGCCGTGTCGGGGGAGATCCTGGCCCGGTCGCTGAGCGGGCCGATGAGGAAGGCCACGCACACGCTGGCGAGAATGGCGGTGAGCGTGGAATTCACGGAAAGAAACATGCCGATGGCGGCGCCGGCGAACGCGGCGTGGGCCATGGTGAAGCCGATCGACGAGATCTGGATCTGGGTGATGATCACCCCGAGGATGGCGCAGGCCACGGAGGCGAAGAGCATGGCCTCCACGGCATGGCAGACGACGACGTTGGGGATGAGGAATTCAAGCATGCGGCTGCGCCCCCCCGGCGCCCCGCACCGTCGCCTCCACCTGATCGGGAGCGCACCGGCGGTCCAGCGTGATCTTCCCGTCGTGCATGACCATCACCCGCACCGTGTGGTCGGGGAGATCGTCGAAGGCGTGGGAGACGATGAGGATGGTCACCCCGGCGGCGGTAAGGTCGGCGAGGAGGGCATTGATCGACTCCCGCGCGAACATGTCCAGGTTGGAGAAGGGCTCGTCGAGGAGGAGCACCTCGGGGTTCCTGGCGAGGTTCTGCGCAAGGAGGGCCTTCTGCTGCTGCCCCCCCGAGAGCTGGCCGATGGGACGGTCCGCGATATCCTCGATCCCCAGCAGGCGGATTGCTTTTCTGGCGGCGGCAACGTCCTCCTCTTTCGGTCTGCGGAAGAGCCCAACCGTCCCGTAGCAGCCCATGAGGACCACCTCATCGACGGTGAAAGGGGTGAGGGGGTCGAAGGAAAAGTTCTGGAGCATGTAGCCCACCCGGCGGCGGACCCTTACGGCGTTGGTGCGGACATCGTGGCCGCAGACCCGGGCGGTTCCGTGGGTGATGGTGAGCATGCCGTTGACGGTCTCCAGCAGCGTGGTCTTGCCGGCGCCGTTCGGCCCGCCGATGATCACGAACTCGCCCCGGTGCACCGACATCGTGATGTCGGCGAGGGTGGGGCGGTCCGCCCCCTCGTAGGCGGTATAGACGTTATCGAGCCGGATGACCGGATCTTCCGCCTGCATGACCGCTCACCGGGACGTGACCTCGAAGAGGTCGGCGTCGGGCATGCTGTACATGCGTTCGGCGATCTCCTCGATGGCGGCCTCGTACTCCGGCCCGCTGCCGGGAGGGAGGGTGAAGGGATGCGGCGTGAGGGAGAGCGTCGTCCCCTCTCGCGCGAATTCGCACCGGATGGTGTCGGCGGGCACGATCTCGATGTTGCGCTTTCCGAGGGTGCAGCCGCTTCCCAGCTGCACGCCGTCGGCAAGGCAAGACTGCGGGGTGGTGCCCGAGCAGAAGACGGTCGCCTTCAGGCAGAAGGGGTCGTCGCAGAAATGCTCGCGGACATAGCGCCCGATGCGGTAGCCGATGACGATGTACGGGCCGAGGTGGCCGTGGAAGACCGCGAGGTCGGCGACGGAGAACCCCCGGTCGAGGTTGTAGTACCTGCAGGCTGTGTGGTGTGCAGAATCCATAGAAATGTATTACCTATCGTGATAAAAAAAGATATTCATCGCAATTCGTATAGATTTGCGCACTATTATTAACTATCACGCCCGGAGATTACTGATGCCTGTGTACACCCACCCACCACACCCCGGCGATCAGAAAACGCACGGGGCCCTGGAAACCGACGGCTACGATGAGGTCATCGGCGTCGTCGTCCCGCACCACGCCGCGTTCCTCGCAACACTGCTCGAGTACCTCCCCGGCGATGCCCCGCATATCCTTGAGCTGGGGGGCGGGACCGGCATCGTGACGGCGATGATCCGGGCCGCCCGCCCCGGTGCGCAGATCACCTGCATCGATCTCTCCGCGGAGATGCTCGCCATGGCCCGGCAGAAACCGGAGCTCGCCGGGGTGCGGATGGTGCAGGGCGACCTTCGCGACCCCTGGCCCGAAGGGCTGTACGATGCCGTGGTCACCGCCCTCTGCCTGCACCACGTCGGCCCGGACGACCGGGCGGGGGCGGCGGCACGGGCGGCGGAGGTGCTCGCCCCGGGCGGCCGCTTCATCTGCGCCGACGTGTTCCGCCCCGAAGAGGACTGGCAGGAGGCGGTGATCCGCGACCACTGGCGTTCCTACATGGCGGCGCACGGTGTGCCGGACGCGGTGGCGGAGGGGATGCTGGCCGGGCGCACCGAATCCTACCCGGCGATGGACACGGTCCGCGGCTTCGAGGAGCGGTTGAAACGGGCGGGATTTTTTCGGGTGATGGCCCCGTTCACGGCCGGGTTCCTCGGCGTGGTGGTGGGATTTTCGGAAAAACGCAGGATGGAACCCCGGGAATAGGGCGGTTAACGACAATTTCATTTCATTGGATTCTATTGGGAACAATTCTCTTTGCCGGCCGGCCCCAAAGGTAAGGGTGGACCCCGAATCATCCTCGTTTCGCCACTGCCGGGCCCCGCGGTTGCCTATGCCGCGCCGGCGTTTTCGAGGGCGAATTCTGTAATCCTGCTGGTATGCCCTATGCGTGCCGGCAGTCAATTCTTCCGATCCTGTGCCTTCCTTTCGGTGCGATGCCTTTCTTGCTGCCGGAGGTGTGCTGGTCCGAAATTCCTTCATCCGCCGTTCAGCGCCGGGAAAATGGGGCATCGGCACCGGACCTGATCTTTTTTTTCGCCGACCCCTCACCAAGGTCCCCGGATCGCTTCCACCGGGTTCATTCGTGTCGCCTTGAGAGCGGGATAGATCCCCGCCAGGAGCGAGAAGATGATCGCAATCGCAAGTCCGGCGATGATCATTTCCGGCGAGAGACGTGCGATCTCGTTGCCGAAAATCGTGGAGAATTCCGGACCGAGCCGGCCAATAATGAACGGTCTGCCGACCGCATTCATCACCGAAGTGAACAGGATTCCAAGGATCCCCCCGCAATACCTCCGATTATCCCGATCAGCAGGCACTCGTAGAGGACGAGGCGGATAACGTCGTTCTCGGAGGCCCCCACGGCCATTGTGATCCCGATCTCTCTCGTCCGTTCATATACCGAGGTGATCATGGTGGTCGTAATCATCAGGCCCCCCACTACCAGGGCGAAGAGGGCAAAGAGCATGAACACGATCATGATGGCGTCCATAAATTGGTTCACTGCCCGGATCTGCTCGAATGCACCTGTCGCTTCGAGCCCCATGCCGGTGATGCGGTCGACGACGGAAAAGACCTGATCAGGATCGTCGACCCGGAGAAATACCGTATCGTACCCCCTGTCGGTCCCCCGGATCAGTGCGGCGGTCTCCATATCGATGAGCATTACCCGGTCGAACTGGTCTTCCCGGCCCCCCAGTGCTCCCACAACTTTCAGCGATACCTCCCGATCGCTGGGCATCCCCACAACATCGTACTCCCGTACCATGGCAATGAAGGTGTCACCGATGCGGATGCCCTCGTTTCGCTGGAGCATGGTACTGAGGTCTGCACCGACCACTCCCTCGTAAGCCCCGGGGGAAAAGACCTCCCCGCTTGCATATTTCAGACGGAGCACCTGGTCGATCTCATCACCCTTCACTGCAAGAATCTGGAGGAATGTCTGCTTTTTCGTCGCATACGAATCGGTAAAAACGGGTGCGGCGGCGGTCACATGAGAGAGGGAACGGAGCTGATCCACACGCGCCCGGGTGATGAGCTGGGTTACATTCTGATCGGTCTGTGGATGGACTTCAATGAGGGTAAGATCAGACTGCGTCTGGATTGTTTCGATGGCCTGGGAACGGATACCCTCCCCGAGGGCGACGATGCCGATGATGGCCGCCACCCCGATTGCGATCCCGAGAACCGTGAGCGCCACGCGCAGCCGTTTGGTGCGGAGCTGCCGTGCTGAGAGCCGCAGACAATCCATCTCCCTCCCGATCACGCGACCACCGTCCCGTCCCTGAGTTCGATGGTTCGATCGCAGTACGATGCCAGCTCACGTTCATGGGTCACGACCAGGAAGGTGATTTTTTGCACCTGGTTTATGTGTCGCATCAGCTGGTAGATCTCGGCACTGCTCTTCGAATCGAGATTTCCGGTCGGTTCATCGGCAAGGATAAGGTGAGGGTTGCTCACCAGCGCCCGTGCAATGGCCACGCGCTGCTGCTCACCGCCGGAGAGCTGGTGCGGGAGATGATCGGCCCGTTTCTCCAGCCCGACCAGCGTGAGCAGGCGCATTGCCAGTACGTCTCGCTCCATCCGTGGGGTGTAATTGAACAGCAAAGGATAGGCGACGTTTTCACGTGCGGTAAGGGTCGGGAGCAGGTTGAACTGCTGGAACACGAATCCCACCTGCGTTCTCCTGAGCACGATCAGCCTTTTGCGGTCCTTGTAATCGATCTTCTCGCCATCGAAATAGGCGGACCCTGCGGTGGGGGTATCAAGCCCTCCCATGATGTTCATGAGGGTGCTTTTGCCACTCCCGCTCCTCCCGATGAGGGCTACAAACTCTCCCGGCGCGATGGTGATGGAGACATCGCGGAGTGCGGTGACGCCGTTTGCAAACTGTTTGGTCAGTGACTCTGTACGGATGCCTGCCGTCATGTGCTCTCTCCTGCGATCTGGATCGCCAGGATCGCGTTTGCGAGCTGCAGGTAATCGCCCTGGTCACGGACGGTCACCCTGTTGTCCTCCCTTCTGAGAAATGGCCTGATATCACGCGTTTCAAACCCTATCTGGGTCCTGGAATCGAGAAGAAAGACGTCGAACCATTCCTTGCCCCGGTAGTTCGGGAAGAGCAGGGAAAATATGGTGCGCATCAGGAGAGGAGTCTTTTCTTCATCAAGCCAGTTCACCCGGAGACTGTTGATCTCAAAGTCGCGATCCCTCGAATACCCCCCGGACGGGGCAACAAGGAAGAGCTCCGCCCTCTCGATGTCACCAGAGGGAAGCGTCCCTTCAAAGACCATCTCGCTGGAGGCCATCTCCGGCGAGACCCCGTAGCTGGAGAAGAGGAGGTCGCCCCCTTCTTTGACCCAGATCAACCGCCGGGGCTCCCCCGGATCCTCGTACACCACAAGACAGGCTATCCCGAACATGACGACAGAGCTTTCGGGCGGGCCTTCCTGGGTGAGCGTAATGGTGACGGTATTCGGCCCCGGGACAGGGGACGCGAGGGCATAGACATCGGTGCCGGCATAGAAGTCATAGGAACCCACCACACCCTTGCTGTCCGCGAAACGGGCGACTCTTTCCAGGCCCATAGAAGGGTCCCGGGAGTCGGCGAGGTTGAACGTGGGGTAGAGCGGTTTCTGGTTGATCTGGCTCCAGGCCCAGTAGACATACAGTCTCTCAAACCGGACCTCCGCATCCCCGGGAAGATCAAGCGGAAATGAGGCTGTATAGGTCTCCCCGCTCTTCATGCTCCCGCGATAGACGCTATGGCCGGTCGTATAGATGTACTGCAGGGGGCCGTCTTCATAAAACGAGGTCACCAGTGGACGATCTCCGGCATAGGTGGCCCCTGCAGCGGTGACGAGCGCCATACACATGAGCGCGAGGTGGATCCAGCGCCTAGGAGAACACATACGTGGCCTCCGCCATGTTGTTGCTGCGGTCAGCATCCTTCACCCGCTTCTCTTCATCGATCACGACCCGCAGGGCATGGGAACCCGGCGAGGTGAACAGGGGCAGCTCGGATCGCTCAGACAGCCCGGCTTTCAACCCTGCCGGGTATTCCTTCTTGATCACCCGCTCACCGTCCAGGTACACGGAGAGCTGGAACGAGGAGGCGTCACTCCCTCCCAGATTTGTCACCGTAACGGGGAGGAGGGAGAGGGCAGACGTGTCCTGTCCGGTCGCAGGGGAGATCAGCGCAACCGGTGGAGGCATGACGGTGATGAGGATCAGTGCACAGGCAAGGACGGAAAGCATTTTGTCACCACGGTGCGGACGCCGCCTGGAAAAGAGCAGGGACGCAAGGGGGAGTGCCGCACCGATGATAAGGATCTGGATGACGGGATCACCCTGCTGGACCGCAGTTCCCGGACGGTAGGGTTCTTCCAGCGAGACCGCGAGATCGGGGAAGGTTCCCACCACGATCTCCTTCTCCTTTCTGTTGTTGGACGAATCGACATCTCCCTGGATGTCCACCCGGGCACGGATGGTGTAGCTTCCCGGCTGCGGCTTCCAGGGAATGGAAACCTGCTGGATTCCGCTCCTGTCGATGGCAACCTGCCGGGTGGCAAGCAGCGCATCATCGATCCTCACCTCCACCTCCGCATGAGTTGCGGGGAATGCCCCCATGTTCCTGATATTCAGGATGATGGACGCATTCTCCCCCTCGTAGGAGTCCTGCACCTCTATCCGCTCAAGGACGAGATCCGGTCCCGATGCGGTGGTGCGGCGTTTCTCAAGGGTGAGCAAAACAAGGACCGGGTGGAGATAATCCTCCCCTTCCACCAGCTCCCCTATGGTCGCGATCTCGCCGTCACCGTCCAGGTCGCGCCCCCGCTGGAAGGTGACGGTGTTGTCCCCTTTCCGCAGGAGTGAGAGGACATCGAAGACCTCCATATCCACATACCTGGAGTCGACGGGGTCATATAATCCGGCGTTGAATGATGTCTCATCCCCGATGTCCCTGGCTCCCTGAGGATACCCCTCCCCCTCTGCCTCTTTCCCGAGGTCATGGGAGTTGAACAGCACATAATCCGGCTGACCCCGCGTTGATGCCAGGAGCAGGGTGTAGAGTTCGGCTGCCTGGATGGCCTGGAGATCGCTGACGGAGAACGAGAACGTCGTTATGGCACTCCATCGTGCTCTCATCGATGGGGGATACGAATTCCTGAACGCGGAACGAGGGGAGGAACTCTATGACATGCTGGCAAATCGTATGGGGATACGGGTCGCGCAAAAAAGCCAGGTCATCCCGAATATCGAACTGAAATTCCTGAAGCATGACATCGACCGGTGTGTTCTCAGGGATCGCCTGGATGTCCGCATCCCCGAAGGGCAGCTCTACATCTCTCCGCTGGAAATCCAGATCGCCTATAAACTCTTTCTCGGGTCGGAAAAAGACATCGAGGACGCGCTCTACCTGTGGGAGATCTTTGGCGACCATCTCGACCTCGATCGGCTGAGAACCTGGATGAACCTCTTCGAAGTCGAGGGAGGCGACTATGGAATTCTCGTTTGACCGGGAGGCCCATCTGGAGGAGCGTCGTGCGTTTGTCCGCAGGTATGCGGCATGGGTGAAAAGGACCCCCAATCGGGAGTGGAGCAGGGCGCAGGCTGCATTGATCGACAGTTTCATGGAAAATGCCCGGAATATGCCCCTCTCACCCCGGGTGTACCTCGAGCGCGTCGTCCGGCGCAGGGACGAGAAACGGGTGCCGGTGCCTGCGGGAGTGTACGAGGAGCTGTGACGCCGTTTTCCGTGCGGGCCCCCGGCATCGATCTCGCGGTTGCCCCTTGATCGGCGGCCCGCCGCCGGAAAAAAGGGAATCGTGTGATGTGCCGGGATTCTCGGCGGAGAAATCTACGATCGGCGATGGACACGGCCTAGCTTCCCGCCGCCCCCTCCGGCGTCACCAGCCCTTTGTTGTAGGCCAGCACCTCGGGGATGGAGTCCACGCCCGGAATCGATTTCGGGAAGTTGGTGAACACCACCCGCTCCACGGGGACGTTCCGGTCAAGAAGGGCCTCTTCCACCCCCTTAGCC
>DSDF01000056.1 GCA_011048835.1 Methanoculleus sp.
CGCGCTGCAGGAAGTGCAGCTCCGTCGGCAGGAAGGTGAGCAGCAGGGCAAGGCCGTAGAGCATCACCTGGTGTCGATCATGCAGGACATCCCGGTTGAACGCGCTCTTGGTTTCACTGCGGCAGCTGAACCCGCGGGAGACGCAGAACAGCGAAAAGACAACGAAGGCCATGGTGGCGGCCACCGTAATGCCCGCCGGCTCCGCGCCCGCTGCCAGGAACAGGGTGCCGGCCGCGGTGAGGATCCCGATAACCCCGATGCGCACCCATTGCATGCGGGTGAGGACGGGCTGGCTGGGCGGACGCGGCCGACGCTCCATCAGATCGGGTGCGGGTTTGTCGAAGCCGAGGGCGAGGGCCACGGGCACCTGGACCAGGAAATTGATCCACAGGACGACGAGCGGCGCAAACGGCACACCACCGGTGATGAAAAAGAACGCCGCACCCAGATACGACGCGATGTATGCCACCAGCGACGTCATCTGGAAGCGGATGAAATTGAACAAATTGTCGTAAATCCCCCGTCCGAACTCCACCGCACTGACGATCGTGGCGAAGTTGTCGTCGGTCAGGATCATCACGGCGGCCCCCTTCGATACCTCGGTGCCCGTGATGCCCATCGCCACACCGATGTCGGCCTTCTTGAGGGCCGGCGCATCGTTGACACCATCGCCGGTCATGGCGACGATGTTCTGCTGCCGCTGCAGGAGATCCACCAGGTGGATCTTGTCCTCGGGGGCCACCCGGGCCACCACGCCGATGTCGGGCAGCTCGTTTTTCAGCTGCTCATCGCTCATGCCGGCGAACTCCGCGCCGGTGAGCGCCCTGCCCTCGATGCCCAGCTCACGCCCGATGGCCGCCGCGGTCACGGCATGGTCGCCGGTGATCATGCGCACCTGGATGCCAGCGCTGTGGCACCTGGCGATGGCCTCCCTGGCCTCGGGGCGCGGCGGGTCCACGATGCCCACCATGGCCAGCAGGGTGAGATCCGTCACCTGGTCGATCAGCGTTGCAGTCGGATCGAAGGTCTGCGGATCGAAGTCGCGACGGGCGACGACCATCACCCGTTCGCCCGCCTGCGCCATGCGGTCGTTCTCCTTGATTGCCAGAGGGCGGTTCTCATCGGTAATCGGCAAGACCTCACCGCCCGGCATCCAGTACGATCCGCCGCGCGCGATCAGCACGTCCGGGGCGCCCTTGACGAAGCAGCGCACCACCGGCTTGCCCTGCTCGTCGGTCATGGCGTGGAACGTGGCCATGAACTTGTAGTCGGAGTCGAACGGCACCTCGGCCACGCGGGGGTACAGCTCGCGTGCACCGTCCACGCTGATGCCGCCTTTCTCCGCCAGCACGATCAGCGCACCCTCGGTGGGGTCGCCGATCAGGGTGCCGTCCTCGAGCCGGGCGTCGGCGCACAGCGCCATGGGCAGCAGGATGGGATCGAGATCGACCCTGGCGCCACCGGCGCTCAGCAGCTTGCCGTCCGTGCTGTAGGACAGCGTACTCTTCTGCCAGGGCTGTAACCCCGCCATCCCCGTGGCGAGCTCCATTGTCCCCTGCGTACCGTAGCCTTCACCGGTCACCTTGAAGCGATTCTGGCCGGGGATGGTGAACTCGCGCGCGGTCATCTTGTTGAGCGTCAGCGTGCCGGTCTTGTCAGAGCAGATGGCCGAGACCGAGCCCAGCGTCTCGACCGACGGCAGCCGCTTGACGATGGCGCCCAGGCTGGCCAGCGCCCGCGTCCCCATGGAGTACATCGTGGTCACGACGGCAGGCAGGCCGGTGGGGATGGCCGCGATCGCCAGCGCGATGCCGGCGACGAAGATCGTCTCGAAGGAATCCCCGCGGTTGAGACCCATGATAACCATCAGGAGAAACGCAAGGCCGGCCATACCGGCGATGATGATGGTCAGCGTATCGAGCTGCTTCTGCAAAGGCGTCTTTTCGGAGGTGGTCCTGTTGAGCAGGTCGGCGATGTGGCCCATCTCGGTGCCCATGCCGGTGGTGGTCACGATCATCTCGCCGCGGCCGCGGGTCACCGAGGTGTTCATGAACGCCATGCTGTGGCGATCGCCGAGGGGAACCTCTGGCCAGGGGATCGCACCGGTGTTCTTGGGCGAGGCGATACTCTCGCCGGTCAGGGCGGCCTCCTCGATCTCGAGGTTCGCCGCAACGAAGAGGCGCCCATCGGCCGGCACCCGGTTGCCCGCCTCCATCAGCACGATGTCGCCCGGCACCAGCTGCTCTGCTTCGATCTCAATCGCCCGGCCGTCGCGGCGTACCCGGGCGATGTTCTTCATCATCTTCTCGAGCGCGGCCAGGCTGGCTTCGGCCTTGGATTCACCGCGTAGCCCCAATGCTGCGTTGAAAACCGTCAGGCCCAGCAGCACCAGAGTCGTGCCCACCTCGCGCGTGACCACCAGGCTGAGCAGGGCGGCGCCCACCAGGATGATCTGCATGAAATCCTGGTACTGGCGAAGGAACGCCTGCCAGCCCGATTCCTTCTTTCTCGCTGCCAGAACGTTGGGGCCATACTGCTGCAGGCGCGCCTCTGCCTCGGCGGCGCTCAGTCCCTGTGCCGGATCAACCCTCAGGTGTTGCGCAACCGCCTCCGGCGTCATCGAATACCATCTCGGTTGTTCCTGTGTCGGGTCCGCCATCCTGCGTGCCCCCTGTTCAGTAGTTCTCCGGAATCCAGCGGTACGGATAGTCCGGCTCAACGTAGTCGCCCTTCGGCTGGCGTTCGGGGAGCACAACCTCCTCATGGGGGATTTCTTCGTAGGGGATCAGGCTTAACAGGTGGGCGATGCAGTTCAGTCGCCCGCGCCGCTGATCGTGCGAATTCACGACGTGCCAGGGCGATTCAGGGGTATCCGTAGCCAGAAACATGGCGTCTCGAGCCCGCGAGTAGTCGTACCAGCGGCGATGGCTCTCGAGGTCCATCGGGCTGAGCTTCCAGATCTTGCGGGGGTCATGGATGCGCTGCTCGAAGCGCCGGGTCTGGTCTTCCATGGTCTCTTCCAGCCAGTACTTCACCAGGGTGACCCCGGACGCAATGATCGCGTGTTCGATGAGGGGCACCCAGCGCAGGAAGTTGACCACTTCGCGAGGGGTGGCGAATCCCATCACCCGCTCGACACCCGACCGGTTGTACCAGCTGCGGTCGAAGAGTACCACCTCTCCGGCCGCCGGAAGGTGCGGGATGTAGCGCTGGAGGTACATCTGACTCTTCTCCCGCTCCGTGGGTGACGGCAGGGCCACCACCCGGTAGACGCGCGGGCTTGTGCGTTCGGTGATGCGTTTGATGATCCCGCCCTTTCCGGCGGCATCGCGGCCTTCGAAGAGCACGCAGATCTTGGCGCCGCTGACCTTCACCCACTCCTGCATCTTGACGAGCTCGATCTGGAGGTCCACCAGTTCCTTCTCGAATTCCTTGCGGCTCATCCTGGGCCTGGATTCCCCCGCTCCCTCATGACCCGGAAGGTCGGATGCCGCGGGAATGCCGGATTGCGCCTCGGCCCTGGTCTTTGCCTTGCGTTTCCCTTTCTTCTTGTCTTCACCCTTCGCCATGGTGGACCCCATATTCTTTCGTGTTAATAAAAATGAGGCATGACCAAATAGCGGCGGGGCTGCAGCCCCTACCCGGTTCTTCTGGCAGGGTCGTGGCATGGTGTTGGTCGCAGGGTTCACCGGCCCGGTGTAAAAGATGCCCCTGTTCGAGGTACGCGCCGGATGCCACCGTTTCCCGGTCGTGGACCGGGGAAATCCTTATATGAGGAGGAGGCACAGTAGGCTCATTCTACCGAATGGATACGCTATGACCTTTATGGATATACCAGCCAAAATACGCCTCGTGCAGGCACGCAACCACAGATAATCCGTTTTTCCAGATCTTCGACAGTTCGGTAGTGCACGATTACCACACGAGAATGAAATCCGAAAACGAATTCTGGAGGTAATTTGGATGGAATCATCTGCAACAACCTATGCACCGGGGATTGAAGCGATGGTGGCTCCCTGGTGGCTGGTGCTGCTGGAAGGCATTATCGCCCTGATCATCGGCCTCTTTCTGGTATTCGCCCCCGGGATCACCACGGTCACGCTCATCACCGTGCTGGGGATATTCTGGCTGTTCGGCGGCATATTCGCGCTTGCGGGCCTGCTGATGGACCGGTCGAACTGGGGGTGGAAGCTGCTCAGCGGGGGCTTGGGCATCCTCGCCGGGCTGGCGATACTGGCCTATCCCATCTACAGCACGATCTTTTTGCTGTCATTCTTCGTGATCATGATCGCCATCTGGGCGATCATCTACGGTGCGGTCAGGCTCGCCTGGGGATTCAAGGGCGGGGGATGGGGCACGGCCCTTCTGGGCATCCTGATCATTGTCCTGGGCATCCTGCTGCTCGTCAACCCCCTCTCCGGCGCCATCATCCTGCCCTGGACCTTCGGCATTCTCGCCATCTTCGGCGGGGTTGCGGCCATCGTGGCGGGAATCATGATGCGGTGAACACCATCTCGCTCATGCCCCCGCGATGGAGATCGGTGGTCGGTAACCATTGAGGAAAGGGTATATCTGGCAACAGGGTGATTCAGCCCCATGGGCACCCCACCCCCCTCCTTCCACGTGCTCGCCAAGCCAGCGGGGGCGCAGTGCAACCTGGCCTGCCGCTACTGCTTCTATCTCTCGAAAGCTGAGCTCTATCCCGGCGGCACCTTCCGCATGGCCGACGAGGTGCTGGAGGAGTTTCTCCGCCAGTACATCGAGGCCCAGCGGATGCCCGCGGTGACCATCTCGTGGCAGGGGGGTGAGCCCACCCTCATGGATCTTGAGTTCTACCGCCGCTCGGTGGAGCTGGCCGAGCAGTACGCCAGACCCGGCATGCAGGTGAACTATACCATCCAGACCAACGGCACCCTGCTCGACGAAGAATGGTGCGCATTCTTCAAACGGCACCACTTCCTCGTCGGGATCAGCATCGACGGGCCAGAAGCGCTGCACGATGCCTGCCGGGTGGACAGAAAAGGGCGGGGGACGTTTGCACGGGTGATGCGGGGCCTTTCTCTCCTGCAGGAGCACGGGGTGGAGCACAACATCCTCTGCGCGGTGCACGCCGCAAACGGCGATCATCCCCTTGATATCTACCGTTTTTTCCGGGACGATGTCGGGGCGCAATTCATCCAGTTCATCCCCATCGTGGACCGGGAGGGGGATACGGCGACCGATCGGTCGGTCCGCCCGGCGCAGTGGGGGCGGTTCCTCTGCAACGTCTTCGACGAGTGGGTGCGGCATGATGTGGGGGAGATCTTCGTGCAGCACTTCGATACGGCCCTCGCCGCATGGGTCGGCCATCCTCCCGGCCTCTGCACGTTCGCCCCCACCTGCGGCGCCGCCGTCGCCCTGGAGCACAACGGCGACCTCTACCCCTGCGACCATTTCGTGGAGCCGGACTACCTCCTGGGCAACATCATGGAGAAGCCGCTCGCGAACCTCGTTGGCTCGGAGAAGCAGCTGCGGTTCGGGCAGGCCAAGCGAGACACCCTCCCCCGCGCCTGCCGGGAGTGCCCCGTGCGGTTCGCCTGTCACGGCGGCTGCCCCCGCGACCGGTTCGTTGCCACACATCACGGCAAACAGAGCTCAAACTACCTCTGCGAGGCGTACCGGATGTTTTTTGCACACATCGGCACCCCCATGCAGATCATGGCGTATCTCCTGCGGCAGGGGCGATACGCCGACGAAATCATGGAGATCCTCGCACAGGAGAAACGGGCAGGCATCGCCCGGGGCTAACAGCCGCTGGGCCAATCTGCGGGAGTGTCAGGTCAACGACACCGCCATTGCTGCTGATACGGTTCCTGAGGCATCCCGCCGGATGACTGAGACCCGTGGTGCAGGAACGGTGGTTCACGGGCCCGGCATCCGAACTCGATATCGGGCCGGGCAATTCAGAAAGTATTTTTGCCGACGCAGGGGCCCTTATTCAAGGATTCCCTTCTTTTCCCCAGTTTTCATATATATAATTTGCTCGCTCCCGCCCGATGGCACAATGCGCCAGCGGCACATCGGGCATGCAATCCGGGGGCCTCTCACCTGAACGGGAAAGATCTCGCCGATTTTTATAGATAATAATATATAATATTAAGTTAATTGATACGTACCTTTCCCCTGGCGGGCAGGGATAGAAAATGGACAAAAACACACTGCTGCTGATCCAGAATCTAAAAAGAAAGGCTCTGGAGAGGTGCGAGGACAGGCTACACATCGCACGCGGAAAAGAGAGAGCGCCCGGTTCATCCAGGGATATGAGCAGGCGGCAGCATGGCATGACATCGCTGATGAAACACCGGCATGGATTGTAGGAGGAGGAGGAATGGAGGCTGAAAAAGGACTGCTTCAGGAAATTCGTCACACAGAGGAAGAATGCTGCATCAGGCTCGAAGAGGCAAAACGATACGCGGAACAGGTCATTGCCGAAGCACGGGCGGATTCCGCACGCATTCTTTCGCAGGCCGAGCAGGAGGGAATCGACGACGCGCAACGGTACGTCGATGCGGAAATGGCGAAATTGGGCCAGGAGATCGAGGCACTCGAGGAGGAGGCCGCACGGAAGAGAGCAAAGATCCTTGCGCGCGGGGAAGAGAACCTGCCTGCGGCAGTGCACCAGATCCTCTCGGCAGTTGCAGTTGAGGTGTGAGTGAAGAGCCATGCTCCTGAAAATGAAGGGCATTCTGGTCGTGGGCCCGAGGAAAGAATTCCACAATATCGTGGACGTGCTGTACCACACGGGTACCCTGCACCTTGAGGATGTGACCGACCGGCTCTCACCCCGGACCATCGGCCTGAAAAAATGGAAGACGGAATACGGAGACGATATCACCGCATTGCTCGTCAAAATCGGAGGGGTGATTCGAACCCTGCCAGCCACCAGGATCGACCGGGAGCAGGAACACGAGATCTACGAAACGCTGTACTGGATGGAGCATGGAGGTCTTGTCGACCGGGTGAATGAGGTATTCCAGAAACTTGAAACAACAACGCGGGACCTTGCAGCCAGGAAAAGCGATCTCCAGTTCAGGGTTGCCGCACTGGAACGGTATGAAAAGACCATCCGAAAAATCCAGCCCCTCGAGGAGCAGCTTCCGTTTTTAGAGGGGTTTGAAGTAACGGTCCTCCTGATCCAGAAGGAATTTGAGGACGTGATCGGGCTCATCGAGGAGGAGCTTGAACAGATCACCGACGACCAGTTTGAGCTCATATCCGCCGAGATCGATGAGGAGACGATTGCCACCATCACCGTCTTCAGCAAGCGGCACGCGGATGCCTTCCATGCATTTATCTATTCCAAGAATGTCAATGAAGTCCGGCTTCCTCCCGAATACATGGGCAGACCCTTCAACGAAGTTCTGGAGTTGATCGACGAGCAGACCCGCCAGGCGAACGCTGAAAGGGATGCTGTCAACGAGCAGCTCGCCTCCCTGTCGGAGGAGTGGTACCTTGAGCTGTCCGTCCTTGAAAAAATCCTTATCGATAAAAAGAAGGAAATTGACGCCTTCGGCCACTTCGGATACACCGACCACACCTGCATGGTCATGGGCTGGGTGCCCGAAAAATACCTGGCCGCGACCGGTGAGGCGCTTGCCCGGACATTCGGGGACCGGGTGGTCGTCACCGAACTCAGCCTGAGCCGCGACGACTATAATCTGGCCCCCACATATTACGAAAATCCAAGGATTGTCAAACCATTCGAGTTCCTGATGCAGCTGGTACGCCCCCCCAAGTACCTTGAAGTGGACCCCAGTCCGTTTCTTGCTATCTTCTTCCCCCTCTTTTTCGGCCTCATGGTCGGCGACATCGGTTACGGCCTCGTAATACTCGGGTTTGGCCTCATCATGCGACGCCGGTTTTCCGACCTCGAATGGCTCCGGAGCCTCATGAACATCATGATCATATGCGCTATTCCCACCATCTTCTTCGGGTTCCTCTACGGAGAGTTCTTTGGCGATCTGGGCGAGGTCATGGGCTGGATCCACCCGGTTCACGTCATGGGGATAAGCCTGAACCGGATGGAGGCGATGCTTCCCATGCTGCTGCTCGCCGTGGCGATCGGGGTCCTCCACGTGTTTTTGGGGCTGGGCCTCGGGATCATGAATGCCATCGCCGTGCAGAACAGAAAGCATGTTGCCGAAAAAGCAGGCATGATATCCGCAATTTCCGGTCTGATCCTCATACTGGGCGCTGCTACAGGAGCGCTCCCCCCGGTGCTGCTCCCGGCGGGCATCGTGGCGCTCATTGCGGGGGTGCCCCTCATCATCTATGGCGGCGGGCCGATGGGCATGATCGAAATCATGGGAACCGTTGGGAATATTCTATCCTATGCTCGACTTATGGCGATTGGGATGGCCTCCGTCATTCTGGCAATGGTGGCGAACACGCTCGGTGGGGCACTCGGGATGGTGCTGATCGGGGTGACGATGGCAATACTCCTGCATACCCTCAACATTGTCCTGGCAATGTTCAGCCCGTCCCTGCATTCGATCCGTCTCCATGTGGTGGAGTGCTTTTCGAAATTTTACGAAGGGGGCGGCACGTTCTACACCCCTTTCAAGCGGCATGAGAGTACGAAGTAGCGAAATTCCCCCATTCCCATTTTCCTTCTCACCGGGTGGACACAACGAGAAGAGAGGCGAGCAGTATTCTTAATCATTAATCATTA
>DSDF01000028.1 GCA_011048835.1 Methanoculleus sp.
TATAATGTCTCTGGAATTGTGCACCTGTGCCGCTCCCACTGTGCTTCCCCCTCCCTTCCGCGGGCACTTTGCAATGTCTGTAACATTTAATGAGACGCGGATGCAATATTTTCAGGCTGATTACGATCATGACGCAATGGAGTTAGGCAGATGGCTGAACCAATATCCCAACAATGCGACGGCAACTGTGCGCACTGCGCCTCGGCAAGCACCTGTGATGACCCGCAGAACACCCAGAAAAAGACAGGACCGCCCGAGCGGGTGGAGATGGCTGTCAAGCACGTGATCCTCGTCCTCTCCGGCAAGGGCGGGGTGGGCAAGACCACCGTGGCGGCAAACCTCGCCATGATGCTCTCCAACCACGGCTACAATACCGGGCTCGCCGATCTGGATATCACCGGCCCCAACATCCCCAAGATGATGGGCATCGAAGAGAAACGGCTGACCTCCTACGACGGGAAGAAGATCGAACCGGTCCGCATCACCGGGACGCTCGGGGTGGTCTCCATGGCCTTCCTCCTGCCCGAGAAGTCCACGCCGGTGATCTGGCGCGGCCCCATGAAGATGACGGCCATCCGCCAGTTCCTCGAGGACGTGAACTGGGGCGACCTCGACTACCTTGTCGTGGACCTCCCGCCCGGCACCGGCGACGAGGCGCTGACCATCGCCCAGCTCGCCCCCAACATCGACGGTGCGGTCATCGTCACCACGCCGCAGGAAGTGGCTATTCTCGATTCGAGCAAAGCCGTGCGCTTCGTGCAGCAGATCGGCCTGAAGGTGCTCGGGATCATCGAGAACATGAGCGGCATGTTCTGCCCCCACTGCGGTGAGGAGATCGATCTCTTCGGCGTCGGCGGCGGGGAAAAGGCAGCGGAGGAGCTCGGGGTGCCCTACCTCGGCCGCATCCCCATGGACCCTGCGATGCGAAAGGCCGGTGACGAGGGACGCCCCTTCATCATCCGCAACCCCGATGCCGACCCGGACAGCCCCACCTGGAAGGCGGTGGATGAAGTGTTAGAAAACCTCCTCGCTGAGATCAAAGAGCAGTGACGATGAACTATATGGATATTCTCAGGGGCTACGGGGAACCGCTCCCGGTCTACACGGACATCGTCAGGTGCCTCGAGAACCTGGATCTCTTCCCCTATCTCGTCGAGAAGATCTATACCGATTCTCTGGCCCTCGGGGACGATGCGCCGGACCGTCTCCGTTTCGCCCTGGTCCGCCTCCAGATCCACGCGGATATCCACCGCTACCAGGACATGGAAGAGACGCAGAAGATCAAGTATGTCGCCGGCGTCCTCGAAAAGATCATCTTTGGAAACCTCCTCCTCGAGCACGAGGAGACCATGGCCGTCGACTGAATCACCCCTCTCTTTTTCCGCCCCCTGCTCGCCCCCGCGCCGAATTCCGGCGCGCTATAGAAACCTTTTAGAGCGGTGGAAGGAAGCGTATGTAAATCATTATTACGGTGCGGCGAATACATTGTAGTGTGTGGAACCGATGCAGGTCTCGAGAAGGTTGTGCGCATTCTCGACCGCCCGTTTCCCCCTCGCGTCATGGATCCCTTCTCCACACGATTGCATCGCCTTTAATACGCCCCGGCGAGATGCTCTTTCAGACTAGCGCAAGAGGACAGAACAATGAATCTCAGAACACCGAATGCAAACGAAGCCGTGGGAACCTCGAACCGTTCCCGCGATGTGGCGCCCGTGTCCGGCATCTGCACACGCTGTGTGGACGGGTGCAAAGGAAACTGTGAAATCTGGTTGTCGTCGTTCCGCGGCCGCGAAGTGCTGTACCCCGGGCCGTTCGGCGAGATCACCGCCGGCGCGGACAAGAACTACCCGGTCGACTACTCGCATCTCAATATCCACGGGTATGCCCAGGGGGCACGCGGGCTTCCCGAGGGCGTGGAGATCGGCCCCGACACCGCCGTGTTTGAGGATGTCTCCACCGAGACGAGCTATGGCTGGGACCTCAAGGTGCCCATGCGCGTCCCCATCTTCACCGGTGCGCTCGGCTCCACCGAGATCGCCCGCGTCAACTGGGAGCACTTCGCCATCGGTGCCGCCATCGCCGGGATCACTCTTGTATGCGGTGAGAACGTCTGCGGCGTCGACCCCGCGCTGAAGCTCGGCAGCGACGGCAAGGTTGCCAGTTCGCCGGAGATGGACCGCCGTATCGAGACCTATCGGCGCTTCCACGAGGGCTACGGCGAGCTCCTCGTCCAGCTCAACGTGGAGGACACCCGCCTCGGCACCGCCGAGTATGTCTCCCACAAACACGAGCTCAACACCATCGAGCTCAAGTGGGGGCAGGGGGCCAAGTGCATCGGCGGCGAGATCAAGGTCGGTTCCCTCTCCCGCGCCACCGAGCTGAAGAACCGCGGCTATATCGTCCTGCCCGATCCGACCCGTCCCGACATCCAGAAGTCTTTCGAGGACGGGGCCATCAAGGAGTTCGAGCGCCACTCCCGACTCGGCTTCATCGACAAGGAAGCCTTCCTCGCGGAATGCGACCGCCTCCGCGACATCGGCTTCAAGCGCATCACCCTCAAGACCGGCGCCTACTCGGCAAAAGAGCTGGCAATGGCACTCCGCTGGTCGTCTGAGGCAAGGATCGACCTGCTCACCATGGACGGCGCACCGGGCGGCACCGGCATGAGCCCCTGGCCGATGATGAACGAATGGGGGGTGCCCACCTTCTACCTCCAGTCAATGGCCTACGAGTTTGCCGAAATCCTGACCAAAAAGGGCCTGCGAGTGCCTGACCTCGCCATCGCCGGCGGGTTCGCCGACGAGGCGAACGTCTTCAAGGCCCTCGCCATGGGTGCGCCCTATGTCAAGGCGGTCTGCATGGGCCGCGGGCTCATGATCCCGGGCATGGTCGGCAAGAACATCGCCAAATGGATCGAGAACGGCGAACTGCCCAAGACCGTCTCCAAATACGGCACCACTCCAGCAGAGATCTTCGTCACCTACGAAGAGCTCATGGAAAAATACCAGGGCCGCTTCAACGAGATCCCGCTGGGCGCAATCGGCATCTACACCTACGCACAGCGCTTCAGGACCGGCCTGCAGCAGATCATGGCGGGCAGCAGGAACTTCAGCCTCTCCAGTGTCTCCCGCAAAGACCTGATGGCGCTCACCGAGGAGGCCGCAAAAATCTCCGGCATCCCCTATGTCATGGACGCCTACCGCAGCGAGGCGCTGGAGATCCTGGACGGCTGATCGCCTCCATACCATTCTTTTTTTGCGCATCCGGCATACGCAGTATGACATGTCCCAGGACCAGCGGCAGCGTTCATCGCCCTCCCCGGCGTTCCTGCCCACCACGGCCGCCGAGATGGCGGCGCTTGGGTGGGATGCCTGCGATGTGGTCATCGCCACGCCAGATGCCTACGTCGACCACCCCTCCTTTGCCATGGCGCTGCTGGGCAGATTTCTCCAGTACCACGGCTACCGGGTGGGCATCCTCACCCAGCCCCGGTGGCGGGACCCGCAGTCGTTTCTCGGCTTGGGCGCACCCCGCATCGCCTTCGTGGTCTCGGGCGGCAACGCGGATTCCATGGTGCTCAACTATACCGCCTCCGGGAAGCCCCGCAAGGAGGACCAGTACTGCGAGGGGGGCAACCCCTTTTTTTCCCGGCCCGGCCAGGGCAGAAAGTACCGCATCCGCCCCGACCGGGTGGTCACCGTCTATGCCAGCCAGATCCGCACGGTCTGCCGCGACCGCCCCCTGATAATCGGCGGGATCGAGGCATCGCTGCGGCGGATCGCCCACTATGATACCTGGAGCGATACGGTGCGACGGTCGGTGCTCTTCGATGCCAGGGCCGACCTGCTCGTCTACGGGATGGGGGAGTACCCCCTGCTGGAGGCGGTCCGCGGGTTTGAGAAAGGGCTTTCGGCGGGGGAGATGGCGGTCCCCTCCACGGCGGTGGCAAGGAGGACCCTCGACGGGCTCGATGACCCGGTGGTGCTGCCATCGTTTGCGGAGGTGACGACGGACAAACAAGCATTTGCAGAGGCTTTCTGCAGGTTCTCCCGAAACGGCGACCGCCGAGTGCTCGCCCAGCAGCAGGATTCCCGCTCCCTTGTCCAGTTCCCCCGCCGCATACTCTCCCAGGAGGAGCTCGATGCCGTCTACGACCTCGCATTCGCCCGGTCACCCCACCCGCGGTTTCGGGATGTCCCGGCGTTCCGCATGATCCGCGACTCGATCACCGCCCACCGCGGGTGCTTCGGCACCTGCTCCTTCTGCGCCATCGCCGCCCACCAGGGGCCAGATATCGTCTCACGGAGCGAGGAATCAGTGCTGCGGGAGGCGGCGCGGGTGGCGGCCGCGCCCGGCTTCCGGGGGGTTATCACCGATATCGGGGGCCCTTCGGCCAACATGTACGCCGCCACCTGCCGTATCGGGGGTTGTGATGCGCCCGACTGCCTGCGGCAGGGCGAGGCCTGCCCCCACCTGGTGCCGGGGACGGAGGCGTATCTCCGCCTCCTCGACGGAGCGCTGGGAGTGGAGGGGGTGCGGCGGGTCTTTGTCACCTCCGGGCTGCGCTTCGATCGTGCGCTCATGGACGATGCATTCCTCGAGGGAATAGTGGCGCGGCACGTCTCCGGGCAGCTGAAGGTAGCCCCCGAGTCGGGGAGCGACCGGGTGCTGCGGCTGATGCACAAGCCGCCGGTTTCGGTCTTCGAGGAGTTTCGCCGGCGTTTCGAGGCATGCACGGAGCGGTCGGGGCACACGACCTACCTCGTCCCCTACATCATCGTCGGCCACCCCGGCGAGGGCGAGATCGAGTTCGAGGAGACCCGGCAGTTCCTGGACGCGCAGGGACTCGCCGGGCGCCAGTTCCAGATCTTCACCCCTTCCCCCCTCACCCGGGCAACGGCGATGTACTACCTTGGCTACGACCCCTGTACCGGCGAGGAGGTGGCGGTGGAAAAGCGGATGAAGGTGCTTGAGGAACGAAAAAAACGATTGCTCAGGTGATAGCGCCCGGGCTGTTTCGTGGGAGGGTGGGCATACGGCGGCGCTGGCCATATGAAAAGCATGAATATTCTTCCTGCGAAGAGAAGATACATTATTACGCACCTTTCAGAAATCGAGAAAATATTTGTCGTTTCCTCTCCACGCAAATTTTATTTTGAGAAACACGGGTAAGGTCATTGATAACCCGGAGATGAGAAACGTGATACACGTCAGCCGATTTATATTCATCTGCATGGTGCTGATCGCCGTTCTGGTACCGGCAGGTATGGGGTTTCAGGTGCAGGAGGAGATTGCTCCACCGGTCATGACAACCGAGCCCGGTTCCGTGGATTATGCGCAGTTCAACAATTCGGAACTCGGATTTGCCATGGAGTATCCCGATGACTGGTCGGTTGCGGTAAATGAGAGTGCGAGCGCTGCACTTTTCACGTCGGAAGATCCGAGCGCGGCACTCAGTGTTGGGGCCCTCAACCTGTCGGAAATAAAAGATCCGTCTGGCAGAGCATGGCTGACTGATTTGAATGAACGGGAAGAAGCCCTCGTTCTTATGGTATTCGCCATGATGTTCCAACCGGTGTTCCAGCCAGACGCCAATCAGACCGAATCGCCATTCGAGCCTCCCCAGTTTGAAACAATTACCCTTGGTGGAAAGGATGCAATTACATTTCCAGTGAATGTCAATGTTTCTGAATCCGCAGACAGTGAAGTCAGGGCAATTGAAGTGAAGGCTATCTTTGCAATCAATGCAGACAATCTGTATTTCCTGATATACGGATATGATACGGAAGAGGGGCTGGGAATCGTCAGTGAAATGCTGGAATCCTTCCGCTTTGTCTGAAATCCAATTTCCAATCTCCTTTTCGCAGTTTTAAGCTGATTCGGGATGAAATCCTGCCTGGATCGCCGGTCGAGAACCGGAATCGTCCTGCATAGCATTCAGAGCAACCCGGGGAGAGCGGCGATCGAATTGATGATCGCATACGGGGCAACCCCGGCATTTCTGACAGTATCTCCCCGGTATTTCCCGGTTTTCACCAGGACCGCCCTGATGCCGCACCTTTGCGCCCCGGCAATATCGGTGCGGATGTCGTCGCCCACCATCAGGGTCTTTTCGGGCGCGGTTCCCAGTGCCTCCAGCGCCCGGGCGAAGAAGGCGGGGGAGGGCTTGCCCACCAGCTCCGCGGTCGTCCCTGTTGCGTACTCGAGGGCGGCGACGAACGGCCCGGCCGAGAGGGAGAGCCCGTCGGCATCCCTCCAGTGGCGGTCCTTTTCCAGGGCAATGAGCGGGGCGCCGTCGAGGATGGACCGGAATGCTTCGTTCATCGCACGATACCGCATTCGTTCCCCGGCATCACCGACCACCACGGCATCGACGGCGCCGGCGGCACACTCAATGCCCGCCGCCTCGAAGTCCTGCACGGTGTCGTCCGCAACGAGGAGCATACAGTGGGTGAGGGAGCGCCCGGCGAGGAGTGCCGCTGCCGCCACCGCGGGAGTGAAGATATCCGCCCCGGGGATGGCAAGGCCCATCGCGTCGAGCCGGTCGGCGATCGCCCGTCTCGGCTGCCGCGTGGTGTTGGAGATGCAGCGGAACGGTATTCTTTCGTCACGGAGAAAGGCGAGTGCATCGCCCGCACCCGCGACCGGACGCCCCCCCTCCGAGATGACGCCGTCGATGTCCAGCAGCACCCCGTCCCAAGCACGCATCATATCACGCCCATGCACCATTATTCGGTGCCCGTTCCCTCATCGCCTCGCACCGCAGCCGGTGGTTCTGCAGCACCGGATCCGCCTTCCCGGGCACAGGGCCGGCGGCTATGGGGGGGCGACCGTTCATCCTCTCCTGCTATCGCCGGAACATGATCCCGGCGTGGTGCATGCAGCATGCACCGCCGCAAGGGCGGCACGGGCGGTCCTCACCACGTGCCGGTCCGGGTCGTGCAGCGCAGCTTCAAGGGCCTCCCGTGCGAGAGGTCCTCCGACCCTGCCGAGTGCGTGCGCGGCGCTTCGCCGCACGCGGGGATCGGCATCGCTGAGTGCGCCGACGAGCGGGTTTGCCGATCTCCGGTCCCCCATCATCCCGAGCGCGCGTGCCGCATGCCGTCGTACCTCCGCATCATCGTCCCCCAGCAGTGCTGCGAGCGGTTCTGCCGCCTCCCCTGCACGGATCCCTCCGAGCGCATCCGCCGCAGCCATGCGGACCCCCGGTTCCGCATGGCCGAGGTGTCCGATCAGGGCACGGGCGTCTACATCCGCGTTGCAGGCGGAAAGTGCCCGGACCGCCTCGGGTATGAACCCTGGACACCTCCGGATGGCCAGGTTGAGGGCATCGATGGCCCGGCGGTCACATATCCGCCCCAGTCCGTGCGCGATCGCATCGCGTACGGGCCAGGTCTCCCTCCCCGCGCGCCGGATGAGGTCCAGCACCGTGCCGGGATCATCGATTTCCCCGATGGTGGCGACAGCCCGGCTCCGGACCTCCCAGTCTCGGTGCTTCAGTTCCCGGATGAGCCTGTCCAGATGATCCATAGGACACCTTGATGCGTCGATTCCCCGATGGGTGCGGCGGAATGGACATTGCCCTCGCACTGCAGGCGGGACGGAACGCCGCACCACCCCCAGCGTCCGGTGCCAACCGTCACCCGTCCTCGAGGAGACGGATGGGGGTGCGCGACGCAGGGGTACCGCACGGGGCAATTCTTAGAAGGAAGTTGTCTTCCATGTATATTTAATCTTCCCAATAAACCCGGGGGCGGTGCGCCCGCCTGTGCCGATAGCCCGGGGGGTGGTCGGGTGAACACCAAAAAAGAACGGGAATGTGATGGTCGGGGCTGTCAGTACCGGCCCAGGTACCGGCCGACTTCCCATGGGTGCACGGCAGTGCGGAAGGCGTCCCATTCGAGGCGGGCGATGCGGTCAAGATCGCTTACCACGTGGGGGCCGAGGGCGGCGCAGAGGACGTCGTCGGCAAGGAGAGCGCGGTTGGCGGTCGCAAGATCCTCGGGAAGCGTCCGGATGCCGGCCGATACACGCGCTTCTGTCGTCATTTTGAATATATTGCTATTGACGCTCGCCGGCGGCTCCATCTCCTGCCGGATCCCGTCCAGCCCCGCGGCGAGGACGGCGGCGAAGGTCAGGTAGGGGTTGCAGGTGGGGTCCGGGCTGCGCAGCTCGATGCGGGTGCTCCTGCCCCGCGGCGCGGGCACCCGGACGAGGGCGGTCCTGTTCGAGGCGCTCCAGCTGACATAGACCGGGGCCTCGTAGCCGGGGACCAGGCGCTTGTAGGAGTTGATGGTCGGGTTGGCCAGCCGCGTGATGCCCTGTACATGGGCCAGCACTCCTGCGATGAACTGGAGTGCGATCTCGGAGAGCTGCAGGGGAGCCTCCGGGTCATAGAAGGCGTTTTCTCCGTCCCTGAACAGCGAGCAGTTGGTGTGCATGCCGCTGCCGCAGATGCCGTAGATGGGCTTTGCCATGAACGTGGCGTGCAGCCCGTTCATGAGGGCGATGGTCTTGGTGGCAAACTTGAAGGTGATGACGTTGTCGGCCGTGGTGAGGGCGTCGCCGTACTTGAA
>DSDF01000050.1 GCA_011048835.1 Methanoculleus sp.
ACATCAGGGAAGGGGCCCACTGCGTGGATCCCGGCACCTGCCCGTCCACGGGACCACGGGGCGAGCCGCTGATCGACCCCGTCCTCGAGTACCCCAACACCGCCCGGCCGGGCGGTGTTGGGGGCGGCGGTGATCGGCGGGTACGTCTACTGGGGGACGCGGGTGCCCGCGCTCAACGGCACCTACCTCTTCGGCGACTGGGTGGGCACCGGCGGTGGACTCACCCTGTTTGCGGCCGTCCCGTCTTTTGAAGGCGGAGCGCAGTGGACGATGGCGCCGCTTGCGGTGGCGGAGAACGGGACGGCGCAGCCGGGCCTCTACCTGCTCGGATTCGGGCAGGACATCGCAGGCGAGATGTACGTCCTCACCTCGGATGCGAGCGGGCCGGCGGGCGGCACGGGAAAGATCTTTGCGGTCTCCCCGGCCTCCTGAACCCATTTTTTTGTCCCCGATATTACCATGAGAAAATTTTTATAAAAATAGTCTGATGTAGAAGGGGAGCTTTCATCTGCGGGCGTCCCATTCCGGTCGCAGCGGGGGATACTGCACCGGTAGCCGGGTGTGTCCGCACCAGAATCCGCCATGAGTTCACGGCACATCCCCGACAACTGCCGGAGTGCACCCCCTACCGACGCCCCGCTCCCTCGCGTGCTACAGAGGTAATGAACATGCACACACGACTATGTATGCTGGGTGTTGCGCTTCTCGTCATGGCGGGGCTGGTATGCTTCGCCGCAACCGCGCAGCCCCAGGACCAAGCGTCCGTCTCGATCCAGAACGGCACCTTCGACCCGGCAACGGTCGAGGTGGTTGCCGGCGGGACGGTGGAATGGACCAATGACGACGATACCGATCATACGGTGACGAGCACGATACCGCTCTTCGACTCGGGACCACTCGGGCCCGCGGCCATGTTCACCTACACCTTCGATGAGGCGGGAACCTACGACTACATCTGCATGCTCCACCCGGAGATGCGGGGACAGGTCGTGGTGGTCGAATCGGAGGACGGTGCTCCGGTGATGGTAAATGAGACCATTCCGGACGTCATCGCCATGGAGAGCAACCTCACCGAGCTCGCAGCGGCGATCGAGGCCGCCAACCTGACCGAAGCGCTCGGTGGCGAGGGGCCGTTCACCATATTCGCACCGAACGACGAGGCATTTGCCGCAGTGTCGGCCGATGTCCTGAACGACACGGCGCTGCTCACCCAGGTGCTCACCTACCATGTCGTGGAAGGCCAGTACATGGCGTCCGACCTTACGGACGGGATGAACCTGACCACCCTGCAGGGAGGTGAACTGACCATCACGATCGCCGAAGCGGAGAACGTCACCGACGAGAACCTGACGGAGACGGAAGAGCCGGGTCTGGTCGAGAATGTCACCGGCATGCTGGAGAACGTCACGGCCACGGACGAGGAAGAAGGCATGGATGAGAACGCCACGGCCACGGACGAGGAAGGGATGGAAGAGAACGTCACGGCCACGGTGATGGTCAATGAGGCCAGCGTGGTCGAGGCGGACATCATGGCATCGAACGGTGTCATCCACATCATCGATACCGTACTGGTGCCGCCCGAGGAAGCGGCAAATGAAACCGCCGAGGAGATGACTGTCGAGGAGATCGAGGTGGAAATCACCGAAGAGGTCCCCGCCAATACGACATGAGGTGCACCGGTACTGCAGCAATCGGCGATGGCGATGCGAGAGATCCTGCGAGGGTGGCACGGACGCACATGGTCCTGACCGGCAAAAGCGACCCTCACCACCGTCGTTGCGGCGCGGGGGGCGGCCGGCACAGCGGGACCGTGGCCCTGCCGAGGTGAACACTACCGGGACGCATCCCCACCATTCTTTTTTGTGCGGGCACCACAGGGCCGGCAGGCCGGGTTTGCGGTCCGTAAAAGAGGTATGCGATAGCCGGGATTCGAACCCGGGTTAGAGGCTTGGGAAGCCACTGTCCTGCCGCTAGACTACTATCGCTCCACGGGGAGATTAGTATGGGATCGGGAAAAAATATCAATCTTTTCATTGCGGGGATACGGCGGTTCTCAGCGTAAACCGCATGACCGCCCCCTCTTCCGGCCGGCCGGCCACGCGGTCCTCCGCCCAGATCCTCCCGCCGTACCACTCGATGAGCATGCGGGAAATGTAGAGCCCCAGCCCCTTGCCCGATTTGGTGGTCGTGCCCCGGCGGAACCGGGAGAAGATGTGGGGCTTGTCCTCGGCCGGGATGCCCGGGCCGTTATCTGTCACCGAGACCACCACCTCGCCGTCCCGCTCCGCCACCTCGATGGCGATGGCCACGTCGGGGCCGCCGAACTTGATGCTGTTGCCGATCAGGTTGGTGAACACCTCGGCGAGGAGATCGTCGGCGACGACCTCGACGTCGCAGCCCCCATACTCGATATGCGCATCACTGTAGCGGCGCATCTCCCCCTGGATCAGGGGGTCGAGGGCCATGCGCCGGAGCTCGGGGCTCTGCTCGCGGAGCCGGCGGATGGTGTTGACGTTGCCGATGATCTCCACGCTCTTCTGGACACTGGCAAGCAGTTTGCGGGCGATATCCCGCTCGCCGCCCTCGAGCATGGAGATGAGCAGCTCGGCGTAGCCGATGGAGGCGGTATTGGCATTGTTGATGTCGTGGGCCATGATGTCCAGATAGAGGTTAGCCTCCTCGATGGCCTCCTCGAGACGGGACTGCAGGCGCACCTTGGAGACGGCGATGCCCATCTCCCGGCCCGCGGCCTCGAGGATCTTCCGTTCCTCCTCGCCAAACGCCTCCCCGTCCTGCCGGGAGAGCAGCACGGCGCCATAGACGTCCGAGTTCACGGTGAAGGGGATGGCGGCGGCAACGACCGCACCGTCCCGCGCCACCTCCCCGTAGCGCGGCCGGCCCTCCAAAAAGACCGGCGCATGGGCGGGCTCCTCGATATCCACCATCTCATCCGGGGACGGGCCGTCCGGCATTCCCCGGGCATACCGGAGCCTGGCGTGCCGGCCGTCGGGCTCCACCACATAGACCTGGCCGGCATCGAGGGCGAACTCGTCGAAGAGCATGTCCAGGAACTGCGCGCTGAGCGTATCGACCCGCGTCCCCGCGGTGGAGATGCTCAGGATGGCGTTGATGAGGGAGAGCTGCTTGTTCTTGACCGAGATCTCCTCTTCGGCATCCTTGAGGGGGGTGATGTCCCGTGCGGTCCCCTCCGTGCCGGTCACCGCACCGGCGCGGTCCGTGAGGGGGGCGACGTTCATGATCACCGGAAACGCCTTGCCATCCAGGGCCGCCATGCGGCACTCGTAGTTGATCAGGGGGCGGCCGGCCGCGAGCACCGCCCGGAATGCGCCTGCGGCGTCCACACGGTCGTCAGGGTGGACGAAATCGAGGAGGGGGCGGCCCTCGGCCACCCCTCCGGCAGCCTGCAGGGCCTGCCGTCCCGCATCGTTCAGGAACGTGATCGCGCCGTGTACGTCGGTCACATAGAGAATATCGGAGAGGTTCTCAACGAGGGTGCGGTACTTCTCCTCGGACTGGCGGAGTGCTGCGTCCGCCGATGCGCGCTCGATGGCGTACCGGATGGAGCGGCGCAGCAGGCCGGCGTCGATGTCCCCCTTGATCAGGTAGTCCTGGGCCCCGCGCTGCAGCATCTGGACCGCAAGGTCCTCGTCGTCCAGCCCGGTGAGCACGATCACCGGGATGTGGGGGTCTGCCTCCCGCAGGGCCCCGAAGGTCGCGAACCCCGTGCTGTCGGGCAGGCTGAGATCGAGCAGGACGACATCGAACGAATCGGCGGCCATCCTCGCCAGGCCCTCCTCGAGCCTTCCCGCCGCCGCCACCGTGCGCCGGAAGCCCCCCTCGGCGAGGTAGGTCTCGATGAGGCGCACGTCGCCGGGATTATCCTCGATCAGCAGAATGCGTATGTCTCGCTCCATGAACTCCACTCGCAGGGCATCCCCTGCGGCATCAATGGGCATCTGTTCACTGTGCAGGAGCATATAGTATTCGGCGCTTGGGCCGACACCCTTAATATGCGATCCGGCGAATGATAATCAGCACTTTTCCATTTTTTGGAGTGCTGGCAGATGTAAGTCCGACGTGCCGGTCATCGGCACTGCCCGCAGCGGCTGGGGATTACCGAGAGTCAGGCTTCCTGCTCGTTCCGGGACTTACATGATGAGAGGAGATTACCCATGGCACGAATACATGCACGGCGAAGGGGCAAATCGAGTTCGGTCCGCCCGCTTCGCACAGAAGCACCCGAGTGGTCGAACACCGACACCACCGAGATCGAGAAGATTATTGTCGACCTCCGGAAAGGCGGCATGGACAGCGCACAGATCGGTCTCGTCCTGCGCGACAAGTACGGTGTTCCCAGCATCAAGCTGGCAACCGGCAAACGCATCGGGCAGATCCTGGCGGACCATACCCTCGAGCCGGATATCCCCGAGGACCTGCGCAACCTGATCGTCAAAGCGCTCGGGATGCGCAAGCACCTCGCGGAGAATAACAAGGACTACCACAACAAGCGCCAGCTGCAGCTGACCGAATCCAAGCTCCGCAGGCTGGTAAAATACTACGTCAGGTCGGGGAAACTTCCCAAAGGATGGGTCTACAAACCCGAGACCGCGGAGTTCCTCCTGTCCAGATAATCCATGTCACTCGATGCCGCTGCCGGTCTGGTCGCCAGGCGACTGCTTGATGCGGAGTTCGTGGAGGTGTACGGCCACCACGATGCCGACGGCATAGCGGCAGCTTCGATCCTCTGCCAGGCGCTCGCCCGCGAGGATATCCGGTTCAGGCTGCGCATCCGGGCGCGGATTGCCGCGGACGAGATCAGCGACGGGGAGACGGTGCTGCTCTGCGACTTCGGCTCGAGCGTGGCGGACCTGCCCGCAGAGGCGGTCGTGGTCGACCACCACGTCCCCTCGTTCCGCGGCACCTACCATGTCAACCCGCGTCTCGCAGGGATCGACGGGGACCGGGAACTCTCCGCCTCCGGAACAGCGTTTCTGGTCGCCGGGCACATGGCCGACAACCGCGACCTGGCAGGGCTCGCCCTGCTCGGGATCCTGGGAGACGGCCAGGAGTTTGCGGGGAAAAACTACGAGATCCTGAGCGACGGCATCGCCAACGGGTTCATCGAACCGCGCCGGGGGCTCCGGCTCGCCGGGCGGGACCGGACCGAACAGCTGGCCTGCGCCCTCTCCCCCTACCTGGAGGGCATCTCCGGCAACGAGGAGGCGGCGGAGGAGATCGGCAGCGGGGACGACGACACCCTGATCTCCCGCATCATCCTCGCCATCGCACCGGCCGCATCCGCGCAGGCGATGTGCGCCCTGTACGGCGACCGCTACGAGCTGGAGCGCGAGGTGGTGCACGACGCCCACAACCTCTGCGCCCTCGTCGACGCCTGCGGACAGGCAGGCTACGGCGGGCTCGCGGCATCGCTCTGCTTCCGGGCGCCCGGCGGCGTCGAAGAGGCATGGGAGATCGCCCGCACCCACCGCATCCAGACGATCAGCGCCATCGCCGGGGCGGCGCAGCTGGCCGAGTACCCCGCCATCTACGCGATCGACAACCCCGCAGTGGTGCGGGGCGCGGCGGATGCGCTGGCACACGACCGCATCCAGACCGCCCCCGTGGTGGTCATGGCCCCGCGCGACGGCACCATCACGGTCTCAGCACGCTGCCCGCCGGGTGTCGATATCGATCTCGAGTCGCTGATGCGCCGGATCGCCGGGGAATGCGGCGGGTCCGGCGGCGGCCACCGGCGGCGGGCCGGGGCGGTCATCGATGCGGACCGGGCGGACTGTTTCAAAGCCGGGCTCCTGGAGGCGATCGCCGCGTGATGCGCATCGAGGGGACCATCTGCACCCGGCACGGAAACGCCGCGTGCGTCGCGGAGGCCCTGGGGGTGGACAACCTTCCGGGGATGCGCACACGGGCGGACGGCGACCGGGTCATCAGCACGTTCTCGGGCAGCCGGCTCCGGTCGATGATTGCATCGGTTGACGATTATCTGATGAACCTGGCGATAGCGGAGGACGTATGTTGCTACGTTTCACACTGAGTGCAGCACTGCACTTCAACAAAGAGCTCCCCCCGGAGGCGGCGGAGGCGGTGCAGGCGACCGTTGAGAAGGCGAACGCCACTCTCTTCCGGCGGGGCGTGCCGGCCGAGGCCGACGCGGCCGAGATCGGACGGATCACCGGATGGCAGGTGGAAGGGAGCTCCCTCACGCTCACGCTCGAGAGCGGCACCTACACCCGGGCCCACGACGCCCTGTTCCGGATCCGCAAACCCCTCGCCGCAGCACTCGGGCGGCACCGGCTGGGCCTGCGCGGCATCGAAGTCCGGGACTACCGGATCGACATTGCAGGCGAGATCCCCGAAAAGGCCGTCCCGAACCTGCCCATGATCCGGCGCACGACACGGGACGAGGCCGGGGTCTCGCTCGAGCTCGCCGTCGACGCCACCGACCTGGAGAACAAGATCCCCGACCGGCTGGTCCGCCTCATCGAGGAAAAGATCGAGGGCCTGAAGTACGGCGGGAAGGCGGAGCACTGGGAGCTCATCTTCGAGAGCGAAAAACGCAGCGGCGGTTTCGTGGAGAACCCCACCGAGGAGATGCTGGCCCGGGGCTGGATCAAGCACGCACCCGCGCGCGGCCAGTGGATCTTCGCGCCCCCCGCGGTGCAGCTCTTCCGGGCGTTCGAGCGGATCGTGGTCGAGGAGATCATCGGCCCGCTCGGGTTCGCGGAGATGATTTTCCCGAAGTTCGTCCCCTGGGAGGTCTGGAAGCGCTCGGGCCACGCCAAAGGCGTCTACCCCGAGATCTACTACGTCTCGGCACCCAAAACCCGGGACCCCGCGTACTGGGAGGACGTCGGCGACTACTTCAAGGTGACCGGCGAGGTGCCGGTGGAGATGATCCGCGACCGGCTGGAGGGGCCCATCGGCGGGATGTGCTACGCACAGTGCCCCCCGTTCTGGCCCTTCGTGCAGGGGGAGACCCTTGCCACCGGCAGCCTGCCCATCCGGATCTTCGACCGGAGCGGGACCTCGCACCGCTACGAGAGCGGCGGGATCCACGGCATCGAGCGGGTGGACGAGTTCCACCGCATCGAGATCCTCTGGCTGGGGACCGCCGAGCAGGCGGTCGGCACGGCCCAGGAGCTCAACCAGGCCTACAAGCGGGTGTTCGAGGAGATCCTCGAACTCGAGTGGCGTAGCGCCCGGGTCACCCCCTGGTTTATGGCCCAGGAGGGGCTGGCAGGCGTTGCGGAGACGGAAAACGTCGGCACCACCGATTACGAGGCGTTCCTGCCCTACAACGAGACATGGCTGGAATTCCAGAACGTGAGTGTCGCCGGGAACAAGTACCCGAAGGGGTTCAACGTGAAGGTCCAGAGCGGCGAGGAGTGCTGGTCGGGGTGCTCGGGGATCGGCCTCGAGCGCTGGACCGCGGCCTTCCTCGCCCAGAAGGGCTTCGAGGTCGACGCATGGCCGAAACGCGTGCGCGACCTGTTCGGCGAACCCCGGGAAATTTTTCATTTCCTGTAATGGAGCAGAATTACAGAATCAATCAAATAAGGTGAGAGAATGGCAGCAAGAAGAAAACAGATGAAACGCAGAGTCGAAGGATGGAAAGCAAAGAGCTGGTACAACGTCTATGCCCCCGATTCCTTCGACAGGACCTATATCGGCTACACCATCTCCGGCGACCCGGAGACCGTCCGCGGGCGCGTCCTCCAGACGACGCTCGGCGAGATCACCAACGACTACGGCAAGCAGCATATCAAGATGCGCTTCAAGGTCCAGAACGTCGCCGGCGACGCCGGGTACACCGAGTTCGTGGGCCACGAGATCACCAAGGACTACATGCGCGGCCTGGTGAAGCGCCGGAGCTCCCGCATCGACACCCTGGTCCTCCTGACCACGAAAGACGGCAGGAAGGTGCGGCCCACCGTGACCACCCTGACCATCAACCGCGCCAACATCAGCCAGGCGCACGCCATCAGGGCAGCAATCGCCGAATTCATGAAGAAGAAGGCGGCAGAGACCGAGTTCGAACGCTTCGTCAAGGAGATGGTGATGGGCGATGTCGCCCGCGACATCTTCAAAGAGGTCAAGACCATCTACCCGGTGCGCCGGGTGGAGATCATCAAGTCCAAAATCGAAGAGGGGCCCAGAACGCCCCGCGTCGCTGCGTGAAGCAGGCGGCGCCATCTTTTTTCCGCCGCATTCGCGGTGCAGCGATGAGCATTTTCCCGGGGAAGGCCGACGGCACGGTCCGCTTCGCCACCAGGAACACCGCATCTCATGCCCCGCACCGCCAGGGGGCATGCCCTTCCCGCATGCCGCACGCGGGCGCGACGATGCGCC
>DSDF01000002.1 GCA_011048835.1 Methanoculleus sp.
GCTGTACGATTTTGATGAGAGAGAGGGAGAAACGGATCTCGCAATCCGGTCCGATGCGGTGACCCCGCGCCACATCATGCAGATGCGAAAAGACGCGGGCGGGCTGATCTGCACCGCGGTGCACCCTGCGGCGGCAGAGCGCCTCGGACTGCCCTTCGCCTCCGATCTCCTCAACGGCACCTCGTTCGGTGAAAAAACAGGAGATATTCCCTACGACCGGAAAAACCGGTCGTCGTTCTCGCTCTGGGTCAACCACCGCACCACGTACACCGGGATCACCGACAACGACCGTGCCCTCACCATCACCGCCGTTGCCAACCAGGTGAAAATAGCCCTCAACGGCGGAGGCCACAACTTCGGCGGCGAATTCAGGTCGCCCGGCCATGTGCCCCTCCTGCGTGCGGCGGACAGTCTCCTCGACCAGCGGCGGGGGCAGACCGAGCTCTCCATTGCGCTGGCGGAGCTGGCGGGAATCACCCCTTCGATCACCATCTGCGAGATGCTCGACGACGAGAGCGGGAAGGCGCTCTCGAAAGAGGATGCAATCGCGTACGCAAAGGCGCACAACCTCGTGTTCATCGAAGGAAACGACGTCCTCAGCTATTGGGCCTCGCACAAAGAACATTGAACGCCCGGCGGCAGCCAATCCGGCCCATATGCTTTTTTGCAGTCTGGTATTTTTGCATTGATAATATGGTATGCAGTCCGGGAACGCGGGATTGGTAAAAAATTTTATATATATCCTTTTCGAACAATCATCCAATGAAAAAGGATTCTGTTGTCTATCTCAATACAAGGAGAAAAAGTGATTTTGAGGAGCAAAAAGAGGCAATCGAAAATTTTTGCAAATACAAGTTCTCCATCGACCAGATTTTCCATGATTACCGCACCAGTTCGAAGCCTCCCGAGAAGAGGGAAGCATATCAGGAGATGCTGGCACATTGTAAGGAAAATGGTATCACCAACATCATTTTCCACAACTTCCTCGAGTTTTCGAAAAACATGGATCACGGCCTTCGCGAATTCAGGCGGTTGTCCGATGAAGGCCTGTGCCCCTACTGCGCGGAGTGCGATTTCATCGGCTTTCACGATGACCCCGCACAGCGAACGCAGGCAATCCAGAACTTCATCGCCTACATGGAACTCTATAAAAGTTCGATGAAGAAATCACAAACAGCAAAAACAGACAGCCATACATCGAACGACACCAGGATCGGCCGGCCCAGGGCGCTGGACGACGGACAGAAAGAGGCGCTGATTACGGTGCGCAAATCCGGCAAAAGCATCAGCCAGATCTGCCGCATGTTCAACATCTCCCGCAGCACGGTGAGCAAGATTCTCGCCGATTACCCCGAGCTCAAAGGAGAATGGAAAGGGAATAAGGAAAAGCAGGTATAGCGCCGCTATCGATTCCTATCCTTTTTTCCGTGCGCCCCGGGGAAGTGGGCAAAAAATTATTGGATGTCGATCTGCGTCAGCGCATCATGGATAATCTGGCGGTAAATCGCGGTATTGGTATTGTAAAACTCCTTTGCTTTCCTGGAATCGTCGGTCTGGTCAAACGAATCGAGCCGGTCGAGTGTCTGCTGCGCACAGTCAAGCACCCAGCACCGGTAGGTTTCGAGATCGATCTCGGTGACCGATTCGGCCCGCACACTGACGAACACCGAGCTGTCGGCAGTGGTGCGGATACCGGGCTTTCCCAGCACCGCAACATAGACCGGCGGTTCGATACGGGCGATCTGCTGCATCGCATCGGGCTGGTAGCTCCCCGCGTTGATGAAGAAGGTGCCGGTCGGGTCCTGCACGCGGACGGTGTAGAACTTGTTCTGCTCTCCCCGCTTCTCCTTCTGGGTCATCTGCCCGCAGAGGAATATCCTGTTGCACCGCTCGCCGGTGGGGAGGAGCACATAGCTCGGACTTTTTTCATCCTCGCCCTCCTTGAACTGGATGCGACTCTCGCGCAGCTCCGCGGCAAAGACGCGGAGCGCGGGTTCGCGTTCGAAGCCTGCGAATTTGCCCCCGGTTCCGTTGCTCATGCTATATCACCCCCCGGTGATGCCGCCGCGCGATTGATGAGGGAGGCGTGGAGGGAGGCATCGCACTGCACCGGCCTGCATTCCCTGACGAGGAAGGTGCCGTCGATATCGCTGCCGGTGCACCGGAAGTACCGTCCCATCACGCGGTGCTGCAGCTGGATGAGCACATCGTCGAGACCGAGAGGGTTGTTTTCAGCGATCTCGATGGCCTGCTCAAGGCTCATAGCAGCGAGCTGCTCCACGGTCTCGCACTGCATGAGCACGTTGCGGGCCTTTTTCCCGTCATCGATCACGCCCTTGATCCGCAGGTCGTAGCGGAACGTGGACTGGATTTCATGTACGGGGCAGTAGTTCTGCCGCGAGAGCACCCGGTTGCAGCCCTCGACCGGACACCGCTTCACGAGCCCTGACCCGGGGGCCATGTGCACGAACGCACCCTCGATCGCATCGCTCCCCGTCGAGACGCGAATATCCCCCTCCTCGGGGATGTACATGGCGGTGGAGAGGTTCAGGCTGAGGCGGCCGTTGAATTCATCCACGGTGGCATAATAGAAGGAATACACCCTGTTGAGTTCCAGTTTTTCACGCTCGCCGTCCTTCCAGAGCACGAATTTGATTCTTCCCGATTCGTCGCCGAGCAGCCCGGTCTGCATCATCCGTTCGTGCCTCGGCTCCCAATCTTCGATGAATTTCGCACGGATGCTTCCCACACCCGGTTTCAGGCTGGCGATAGGCGCGACATTCGGCATCAGGGGGCGGTCCTCGGGAAGCTCGGTCACTTTGGTGCCCGAATGGACCTTCAGGTTCGGCGCTCCCCGGTACTCGTCGACGACCGCGGCCTCGAGGCGGTACCACGTGCGTTCCTTGAGCGTCGGCGCCCTCGCCTTGGTCCAGACGACGAACTGGACTGCGCCCGAGGAATCGGCGATGATCCCGCTCTGCGCAATCGCACCTGTGGGGGGCTGTGCGACCGAAACGATCTTGCCCTCAACCGTCACCCACTCTCCCGGCGTAACATCGCCGATGGCGCGTTGTTCCTGCCCGGAACTCGCCGGAGTGGAGAGATTGTGCTCCCGCATCAGCTCGTTGGTCACCGTGCGCTCGGCCTCCTCGATCTGGATGCCGAATTCTTCGACAAGGAGGGTCAGCTTCGACCGCACCTTTTCGTGGTCGACCGTCACCCCTTTCGCTTCAATTTTCTGGGAGATTCTTTCAACGACGTGTGGAATGGTTTCCATATAACATCTCCAAACAAGTATCGTCATCCCGCCGCTTATTAATGCTTCTCGAGCGGATGGTGAAAGTGTTCAATGCAGCACGAGAGGTGTGAAAAACCCAGACTGGCTTATATTTTTAAGGAGAGATTGCGCATAGTAAGATATCATGACCCTTACGGCAGACAGTACGATTCACCAGATCCTCAGGGAGAAACCTGAAGCTGCGGATATCCTGTTCCGGTTCGGTATGGGGTGCCTGGGATGCGCGCTGGCGAGAGGGGAGACGCTGAGAGAGGCCGCCCAGGCGCACGGCATACCGCTCGACGAACTCACCGATGCGCTTGGTCTTGAAAAATAAATCATCCGGTCTTTTTTTGAAGCGCCTTCAACTCTTCGAGGCTCGCCTCCGGGTACGTTTTCAGGTACTCCGCGACGCGCGGCAGGTGGATGAAATCGCAGTGCTGGCAGCTCCATACCACCCCCCCCGATGAGCTCTCCACCCATCCGCCCAGCTCCTCGTCCCCGCACGGGTAGAACGGGCAGTAACAGAAATCGCACCGCTGCCCTTTGAAGTGGCAGGGATAGTACGGGCAGTCGCGTGGACACCACTCCACCCAGCGGTCGCCGCCGTACCTGCTGTAGATGAACAGTGAGGGTGCAGACCGCGGGATCTCGCCTTCGTGCCGCAGGAGCGCCTGCCGCACCCCGAATTGGACGCTCTCATAGATCCTCCTGCCCACTTCGGTAAGCGTGCCGGCATACTCGTGCGCCTCACCCTCGCCCTCGTGGGCAACCACCACGGCATCGGTGGTGGTGCCGGTGAATGCATAGCCCATCTCGCGCAGCGCCTTCGCCTTTGCCTCGGTGGCAGTAATGATCGTCTCGAGCATCGCTCCATCGGTGAGCCCCTGCCTCGAATGGACGATAATATTGATGGTATTGGGGCCATCGGGGTTCGGGTTGCTCACCCCCGCCGTGACGAAGGTGGTGAGGTAGTCGTAGTGGAAGATGCACAGGGACGACATGTTCACCGCCGTCAGCATGCCGAAAAAGTCGTGGGAAAACCCGTACCGGTCGGCCACCGCGGTGAGGTGCCGTATGGGGTCCCGGTGATCGAAATGCTTCGGGACGGTCTGGTTGAAAATGGTCGATACAGGACGGATGCCGCCGTGAATTCCGGTGCTCGCGGCCACCATCGGCCCGCGGAGAAAAAGGGTGGACTCACGGATGAAATATCTCATGCAACAGAATATCGCACTCTGTCTTTTAATTCCTGTTGTTTTCCGGAGTTCCAGCCGGCAACGTCCGCAAGATAGCCCGTCACGCGCGACACCTGGCTCACATCGTGCGTCCCGCACTCGGGACACACCGCATGCCCGCAGAGGGGGCAGTACTCGATGCGCTCGATGATGTGGTGCGCGCAATGGCAGTGATCGAGCGGGCACATGATCTCGAGATGGGTCTCGCCGCAGCAGGGACAGGGGACCTCATCAACGATGTGGTGGCAGGTGTGGCACTTGTACCGCCGCTCCTCGACCGGGATATCCTCGAGCTTCCTGTACTTCCGGGCAATCGCAAGTTGTTCAGGGGTCCAGTTCATGATAATACCTCAGGATTGTGTTATTTAAGGGTTTACATCCCGGCATGCGAAATCCGCCTCAGTCGACTCATAGGGTTCGTCATTGCACGATGATCTCGCGCTCGGAAACGGTTCACTCATCATCGGCGGAATCCGGCATAGCCGGCGGCGGCCGCGGCCGGATCGGCGGCCTCGTAGATGGAGCGGCCCACGATCATCCCGTCCACCAGCGCCGCCACCACGGCGGCGTCCCCTCCCTGCGTTCCCACGCCCGGCGAGTAGATCTTTTTTTCGCCGATGTGGGTGCGGAGTGCCGAGATCCGTGCCGGGCGGGTTGCGGGTGCGATGATCCCGTCCGCCCCGCACCCTGCGGCGAGCGCGGCGATCCGCTCGGCAACCCCTCCGTGGAAGAATTCCGTCGCACCGGGGTGGCTCATCTCGGCAACCACGTAGCACTCCCCGCCGTTTTCGTGGGCAACGTCCACACAGGCCGCAAGCGAATCGGTGCCGACGAACCCATGCGCGATCAGCGCGGAGAACCCGGCGGAAAAGACCTCTTCTGCAATAAGCCGGTTGGTGTTGGGAATATCGGCCACCTTGAAGTCGGCGATGAGGGGAAGGCCGAGACTGCCGAGATCTTCTGCGACGGAGAGCCCGCCGGCGAGCACCAGGGGGTAGCCGATCTTGATGCAATCAATATGGGGTGCGCAGGCGCAGGCGATGGCATACGCACGCCGGCGGTCCGTCACATCCAGGGCGAGGATCAGTTCGGTCATGCTTCCAGCCTCTCCAGTACGGCGGCAACGAGCAGGGGAAGCGTGATGGACGCATCGCCGTACACGGTCACGGCGCGCCCCTCTTCATTCACCTTCCCCCATGATTTGGCTTCATCGAGCGTCGCCCCGGAAAGGCCCCCGAGGTCGGGCCTGTCCCCGGTGAGCTGCACCGCGTAGTCGAACCCGTTCGGGGTCATGAGCATGCTCTGGAAGATATAGTTCTTGGGCACGCCGCCGCCCACGAACAGGGCGCCCGCACGCGTCGCCGAAAAGCACCGGTCCATGAGCCCGTGCATGTCCGCAAAGGCGTTGACGCACACATCCCCGGTCTGGTCGAAGAGCCAGTACTGCAGCCCGATCATGGAGTCCTGTACCGCGGGGCAATATACGGGGATCCCATGCCGCGCCGCCGTCGCGAGGATGCCCGTAGCAAGCCGTGAACCGAGGTGGCCGAGGAGGTCGGCGATCGAGATGACGCTGCCCGGGCCCAGCTCCCCGAGGGCATCCTGCATGAACTCCTCGAAATTCACGAACGCCTCGTTGGGAAGATAGACGTCGTAGATGCGGTTGATCTCATCGTGGTGCAGTTCCACGTCATCGCATTCCGCGGTGCCGTGGTAGTGGCGGCACCCGATGGCCTCGATGATGTCGTGGGTGAGGTTTGCCCCCGTGGACACAAGGACATCGATATGCCCCCGCTCGATCAGGTCGGAAACTATCCCCCCCATTCCGCCGGGGACCATTGCGCCCGCGAGCCCGAAGAAGCGGGTCGCGTCCGTATCCCGGAGCATCGCCTCGTAGCACGCGGCGGCACTCCACAGTGCGCCCGCATTGTAAGCGCCCGATTTTCCAAACTCCTCCACCAGCTCACCCACCGTCATACGGGGGCGGATGCGCACCTGCTCGACCGGCTCTCCGAATTCGACACTCATGATGGATGCGACCCCGTTTCCTCTCTACCCGTTTCGCCGCAATCAGCGATAAGGTATCGGCCTTCCGCACCCGCCAGCTCGGCGGGGGTGAACCGAACGAGCGGTTTTGCCAGGTGCCGCCGGGCGGACGGCGGGACTTCGTACCAGCCAGCCGACAGCGTGCGGCGTGCGCGGGAGACCTCGGGCCGGAGTGACCGGCCCCCGCAGTGCCGGCACTTATACCCCTTGCCCAACCCTGCGCTGGTCATCCTTCTTCCGCATGCCCCGCATACCGGCGGACGGGTGGTGATCAGGGGCTGCAGGCTGCACACGCGCAACTTTTCGAGGTTCACGCTCCCCCTCCGGAAGCTCCCCGCAACCACGACCCCGTCCCCCGGCACGAGCTGCCGCACCACGGTGCGAAACCCCCGTGTGGGCTCGTAGGCCATGCAGCGGACCGCATGCCCGCCGTCGGCGAGATCGAATGCCACGTGGCCGCCCCGGCCCGTCAGGGGGAGGGAGGCGACCGTCCCCGCTACGAGGTAGGATCTCCCCTCCTCCATCGCCCCGATCGATCCAGGCAGGAGGTGCGCATCGGTGCCCTGGTTGGTCAGGTACGCCTGCTCGATCACCGGCTCCTGCGACCGGATATGCGCGCGGGCGGCATGCACCCACTCCGGGCTCTCCCCCCGGATCCCGAACAGCACCGGATCGGGCGTGTGGGGGACGCAGACGACCACATCGTTTGCGCGGTCCACGGAATCCCAGGTATGGGGATAGGTTGCGTCCTCCGCGGAAAAGACGCTCTCCCGGTCGACTACCCGCCTGCCCCGCTCCTCGTGGCTCCGATAGGCGAGCAACTCACAGGTTGTATCGGAAAATACCGCACTGACCGCTGCCGCCGCACCGATGAGTCCGCGGCCGTTCTTGTAGCCGCGGTAGCGCACACCGCAGGCATCGAGAAGCGCGATCGCCTCCCCGGTGGTGCAGAACCCGGTGACCGCCCGTCGGTAAAACGCCGGGGGAAGGGGGTGTTCGGCGACGACCACACCGGGATTCGTTTCTGCCGCTGAACAATCCGCAAGTTCCTCCACGCAGGCACAGGCGAGTGCGAACACACCGTCCGGATCGCCCTCAACCTCGAGGGCGATGGCGGCGTTCCCCCGCGTCTTATGGGGCACGTTCGGATTCAGTCGCACGAGGAGGGCTTCGCTCACCCGGCACCCCTCCCGGCGGAGCCTCCGGGCCAGCACCGCGCCAAGGTAGGTGGTGCACATGCCCTCCGGCGAATCAGTGTCATCGATCCCGACGCGCATTATCCCAACCATTATTAGGTCCTCATTCTATATCGATTCCTGAGGAAATGTCGCAGGAACGACTGCTCCAGATGGTGATCAGCGTCCTGATCACGGCTGATTTCGAGGTTTCTGACCGATGCGACATACGGCCGCGCAGTTTTGATCTGGTCTCGAAACGCGGCGATCTCATCCTGATCATCAAAGTGGTATCCCACATCGACAGCGTCAGCGAGGACGTCGCCTCGGATCTCTCCCTGATCGCCTGGCATCTGAGGGGAACCCCCCTGATCATCGGCGAGAGAACCCGGGATGCGGAACTCGAGCGGGGTGCGGTGTACCTGCGCAACGGCATCAATGCGATGAATGTCGCCACCCTCTACGACGACCTCGTGGAAGGCATTCCCCCGCTCGTGTACGCATCTCCCGGCGGGCTCTACGTCAATATCGACGGCGAGCTGGTACGAAGCCTGCGGGAGCA